>CAKVMU010000090.1 GCA_934773085.1 uncultured Candidatus Melainabacteria bacterium | reverse complement strand
AACGTCCGGATTATTTGAAAGCTGAAAAAATGATGGAAAAAGCCGGTATTGATGTCAAAGTTGCGAGAAAAGAATGTTTGCCGACCTTGAACTTGGGTGGTGGAATCCTTTTCAATAACAAATATATTGAAAGCCTATTCTCTACTTCCGGTATGCTGTGGGGGCTTGGTGGCGGACTTATGCAGCCGATATTTATGGGCGGAAAAATTAAAGCTAACTTAAAAGCCAAAAAGATTGCGTATGAAAGAAGTTTGAAGAATTATGAAAAAGTTAATTTAACCTCTATGCAAGAGGTTAACGACTCTCTAGTAACAGCAAATATGGACAGAGAAAAATTGGCAAAACAGAAGAAAATTCAAGAACTTGAACGCAAAGATTTTAGCTTGTCTGAAGCTAAGTTTAAAGAAGGTGTAATATCAAAACTAGACCTTAACCAAATGCAGGAAAACTTGTTAACGGTTAATAAACTTGTTTATTCAACAGAGTTTGATTGTATGGTGGATTACATCAGTTACTACAAAGCCGTTGCTGCCAAGGGGTAGGGGTAAATGTATTTGGCCGGTAGGTTGGGATTACTAGTTGAACGTATTTGAGTTGAATGGTTGAAAAGTGGAAATGTTGAACAGTTTATTAAGTTCGCATTCGCTTACGAAAATCATATATAATGTCGTCCTGAATTTATTTCAGGACCTTACAGGCTTGTAGATTGTATCTACCAAACAAAATATTTACCACATCAATAAAATTGTCAAACTCTATTACCAGAGAGCTTTAGGCATGAGTCTGTTATATTTCCAGACTTCGACTCCGTCATAGGTGGGGTCAAAATTTAGAGATTCATCAACCCCGATTGCACGGATAGGGATATTGATTTTTTCTGATGCAAGTTTTAATTTGTTATATCCGTTTATTACATCTTCTTTTGTGGTTTCGTCTCCAAAATGTGTATTGGAAATCATACCGGAAAACTTTTTCCACTGACGTTTTTCAAGCCCTTCTGCGAAGGTCACATATTCAATTATGTTGTCGACGGTTGAGGTTTCGAATTTGGAAGTGTTTACAACAAGATAGATTCTTAGGTCGGTTTCATCTCCGATGTTGTTGATGATATCCAAAATATCCAGACCTCCGGCTCCATATCCGACGTCAATAATAATATTTCCGTCATTGGCTAAGCAATTGACTTGGGCTGCTGTTATATAGCTTGCGGCTTCGCCAAGCCCAAAGCAGTCCGGTTGAGTGATAACATTTATGCCGAGCTTTTCAAGGTCTTTTGCAATGGGTCTTAGTGTGTATGCCGGTTCTACAGTATCCAAATCCACAAGAGTTATTTTTTCTCCTTTTTGAGCGAATGTCCTTGCTCTATTTAGTGCTGTTTCTGATTTCCCGCTGGCATAAGCACCTGCGTATACTTCTACAAATCTGTTTTTCATACCTTTATTATATACAAAAAACCGGTTCAGGGAACAACCCCAAACCGGCTATTTTGTAAGTAAATCTTACTATTTTTGAATGTCTTTAACAGACAATGCGATTCTGTGTTCTTTCGGAGTGAATTTTTTGATTAATACATCAACTTCAGAACCTACTTTGAACATATTGAATGGATTTACGTTTTCATCAGACATTTCAGAAACCGGAAGAAGAGCTTCTACTCCAGGGAAAATGTTGATGAATGCACCGAATGTAGTAACTTTGTTAACGGTACCTTTAACGATTTGACCTTCTTCGAATTGACCTTCGATTTGTTGCCAAGGGTTTTCGCCCATTCTCTTAAGTGAAAGTGAAATTCTCTTAAGTTCGTGGTCAATTTTGATAATTTTAACTTCGATAGTATCACCAAGAGTCAAAACATCAGAAGGGTGTTTAATTCTTTGCCAAGAAATTTCAGAAATAGGAAGCAAACCGTCAATGCCGTTGATGTCAACGAATGCGCCGAAATCTGTAATTCTTACAACGTTACCCTTAACAACTTGGTCTTCTTCAAGAGAAGAAAGAACGTTGTCAACAACTTGATCTCTTTGTTCAGCAACTGCTTGTCTTTGAGAAAGGATAAGTTTGTTTTTCTTAGGGTCTGCTTCAAGAACTTTAACTTCGATTTTCTGATCGATAAGACCTTCGAACGGAGTACCAGTTCTAAGTTGAGAAGAAGGAATGAATCCTTTAAGGTCAGCAACGTCAACAAGAACACCGCCTTTAACTGTAGAAACAACTTTTGCAAGGATTGTATCACCTTGGATTTTAGCATCATTAAGTTGAGCCCAAGCTTGAGCAAATGCGATTCTCTTAAGAGAAAGAAGCATTGCATCATCATTGTTTTCTTCTTTTAATACATAGAATTCTCTTGTATCACCGATTTCCAATTCAGGAACATCGCTTGAAAGTTCCTTGTTAGAAAGGAAAGCTTCCATTTTTGCGCCTTTAACGCTAATCAAATAACCATCTGATTCTTTTTTAATAACTGTACCTTCAACGATATCTGCAACGCTGTTTGTTTTAGCAAAGCTTTCTTCGAGAAGGGTTTCAAATTCATCACGAATTTCTGTAGCTGTCATAGTTTATAGTCCTCCTTTTATTTTATCTATAACGTTATTTATAATTGATTGCGGAGTGGATGCTCCGGCTGTAATTCCTATGTTGTTTGCACTTTCTATTGCATCATTATTGAGTTCTGTATCATTTTCAATATGAATAGTTTTTGTGCAATCTTTTAAAATTTCTGCGAGGTGAGTTGTATTTGCACTTTTTTTAGAGCCTACAACTATCATTAAATCGCTTTCCTGTGCAAGTTCTTTTGCCTCTTTTTGTCTCATTGCGGTGGACTGGCATATGGTATTATAAATAAGAATTTCTTTAGCAATGGAGTTTAGATAATTCACAATCAAATTCAAAGAAGAAAGCATTTGTGTTGTCTGAACAACAACGCCGGCTTTTCTGTGTGACTTTATCTGTGCCTCATACGGCGCAAGTTCTTCTATTGTAGTTGCAACAACAACTTTATCAGAATATAAATCTGCATTCGCTTTGATTGCCATTACTTCCGGATGGTTAGGCTTGCCGACGATTACAACAAAGTAATCATTTTTTGCAAGTTCAATCGCTCTTTGTTGCACTTTTTTGACGTCCGGACAAGTCAAATCAACAACTTCAAATCCTGCATTTTTGAGCTTTTCAAAAACTTCCGGAGCTTCGCCATGGCTTCTTACAATACAAATTCCATTCCCTTTTTCCGGAACTTCGTATATGGTTTTTATGCCTAAGGATTCTAATTCTTTTATAACATCAGTATTGTGAATTAGTTCCCCAAGGATGTACACATTTTTATCAGGGTTTTCGGATTTTAATTTTTTAGCTGTTTCAACAGCACGTTTTACTCCGTAACAGAACCCTGCAAATTTTGCCAGTTTTATATTTCGACTGTTCAATGATTGTATAAATCACTTTCTAAATGGACTAGAGGTAAACCTCAGTAAGTCCATTAAAACTTAAACACAGCAAAACGTCAAGTCAGTAGACTTGGCCAACCGACTGAACACATCTACCTCTAGACATTAAACTAGTCGTCTTGACAAAACAATCCAGTATATTTACCCCCACCCTAGAAGTGGCGAAGTTTTGGGTCGAGAAGAGTGTTTGCGAGTTTGTTTGCGCCCATAAATTCTCTTTTTCTGAGCTTTCTTGACGCACGGTCGATATTGTATTCAACAAATCTATGTTCAAACACACATTGCCCGTTAGTGGCTGTTATTTTAAGCCAACAGGATTTTGGTTCTGGAGTAAACGGTCTTCCGACACTTCCGGCATTTACAACAGTTTGTTTTGTATGGGTTTGGAACCCGCATGGAATATGAGTGTGTCCGCATAAAACAACGTTTGCATCGACATTGTGGAGCATACTTTCTACTTCGGACATTCTTGTATCCGGTAAAATATCTTCGTTATTTCTTCTCGGAGAACCGTGTACCAGCAAGAATTTCACCCCTTCAAGCTCAACCTCACGCTGAATAGGTAGGTTTCTTAAAAAATCTTTTTGATTGGGGTTGATTCTCAAAAAATCGTCTTTTAAAGCCTCTGCCATAACAGGAGCTTTATCTTTTAATTCGTTATAAAGCTTATCAGTGTAGTCAACAATCATCAAATCGGTATTACCTTGAATCATGTAGTAATTAGGGTTTTCAGCTTTGCTCATAGCCCAATCTAAGGCAATTGCAGGTTCTGGACCCGCCATTGCATAATCACCAAGTGTAAAAACTTTCTCGCAGCCGGCTTTTTTGATGTCTTCCATAACTGCTTCAAGAGCTTCCATATTACCGTGAATATCAGAAATAACTGCGATTTTCATAAATTTTTATCCTCATCTGTTTTTATAGTACAATTATACTATGATAAGAAGAAAATCTAAACAAATTTCTATAGGAAATGTAAAAATTGGGGGCGATGCCCCGATTAGTGTTCAGTCAATGTGTAATACTGACACAAGAGATGTTGTTAAAACACTTGAACAAATTGAAGAGTTGGCATCTGCCGGTTGCGAAATTGTTCGTTTAGCGGTGTTAAACAAAGATGCAGCAGCTGCGATAAAAGATATTGTCAAGAAATCGACAGTTCCGTTGGTTGCAGATATTCATTTCGATTATCGACTAGCTTTGCAATGTATTGAAAACGGCATACATGCGTTAAGAATCAATCCGGGAAATATAGGAAAGAAGGAACATACTGTAAAAGTAGTGGAAGCGGCTAAGTCGCACGGTGTTCCTATAAGAATCGGTATTAATGCTGGTTCTCTTGAAAAAGAATTCGCAGCGTTGGATATTCCGCTCCATGAAAAAATGATAAAGAGCGCAATGCGCCATATTGAAATATTAGAAGACTTGAATTTTTATGATATTAAGTTATCTCTAAAATCTTCTGATGTACCTACTACAATAGAAGCGTATAGAAAAGTTTCAACAATGATTGATTATCCGCTTCATTTGGGTGTTACAGAAGCGGGTACATTAAAATCAGGACTTATTAAATCATCGGTAGGATTGGGAACTCTCTTGAGTGAAGGTATTGGTGATACAATAAGGGTTTCTTTGACTGAAAATCCTGTTGAAGAAGTTGAGGCAGGCTTCGGAATTCTTAAAGCGCTTGGATTGAGAGAAAGAGGAGTTAATTTTATTTCTTGCCCGACTTGCGGAAGAACCCAGATTGATTTAATCGGTTTGGCTAAAAAGGTAGAAGAGAGATTTAAAAATCTTGATATGCCTATTACAATTGCGGTAATGGGATGCCCTGTTAATGGCCCTGGAGAAGCTAAACATGCTGATTTTGGTATAGCTGGAGCAATTAAGGAAGGTTATATCTTCAAAAAAGGCGAAATCATTGCCAGAGTTCCGGAGGCAGACTTGATTAATTCATTGGAAAAGATTATAATGGAATCATATAGTTCAGTTAAATAAGAATGGGTGTTATGAGAAGAAATTTATTGTTAGCTTTAGTGTTTAGTGCACTTATATCTGTTCCTGCAATGGCAGCTGTTACAGTTGAAGAAACTACAGATGCTGAGTATTTACTTAATTCTGGTTACTCACAAATAACTGCGGAAGATGTTTTTATGCAGAAAAATAGAGTGAATGGTAAATCAGTAGAGCCTTTGTATGAAAAATCGCAAAATAAGGCTTTGAATGTTTGCAGAAAACTATACAGTTATATTGATCCGTCAATTGATGAGCCGGATAGACTACATCACGATGTAAGTCCTTCTCCGTCATATTCGGATTTATAAGATTTAATTACAATGAGGCGCCTGCTTGCAGCAGGCGCCTCATTGTTTTATAATAATTCTATGACAATGAAGAAATTTAGATTTTTAACCTCCGGAGAGAGTCATGGCAAATGTCTGACAGCCATTATAGAAGGTGTTCCGGCAGGATTCAGAATAAAACCGGATGTTATAAATAAAGATTTAGCACGCCGACAGGTTGGTTATGGCAGGGGCGGCAGAATGCAGATTGAGCAAGATACCGTTGAGATAAAGGCCGGAGTCAGATTCGGAAAAACTACTGGTGCGCCCATCTGTTTAGAGATAAAAAATAAAGATTTTGAGAATTGGGAAGATGTAATGTCTCCTCTCAGTTATGATTATCCAACCGAAGATATGCTCAAAAAAATTGAGGAAAAGGCTTTTACTAAGGCTCGTCCGGGGCATGCTGATTATGCTGGTTCTGTAAAATATCACTTGAGTGATTTAAGAGATGTATTGGAACGCTCAAGCGCAAGAAAGACTGCAATTGAAGTTGCAGTGGGCTCTGTTGCAAAACAAATCTTGAAAGAGTTTGGAATAATGGGCTTTTCTCACGTTGTGCAAATTGGAAACGTTAAGTTGGATTTTTATCCAAAAACATATACATTGATTAAAGAAAAATCAGAAAAATCAGATGTAATGTGTGCAGATGATTTGACTGCTGACAGAATGCGTAATGCAATAGATGCTGCAGCTCAGGATGGCGACACATTAGGTGGTAAATTTGAGGTGATATTCGGAAATTTGCCGGTCGGATTAGGTTCGTACGCACAGTGGGATATGGCTTTGGATGGCAGATTAGCACAGGCGGTTATGAGTATTCCTGCGGTTAAGGCTGTTGAAGTCGGAGCTGGTGTTGAGGCTGCACATTTGTCCGGCTCTCAAATGCATGATGAAATATTTGTAAGTAAGAGTAAAGAAGTTTATCGCCAAACTAATAATGCAGGCGGAATTGAAGGCGGTATTTCAAACGGAGAAACTTTGATAATCAAAGGAACAATGAAACCGATACCTACGATGAGAAAATCTCTGGCTACTGTAGATTTAAAAGACATGTCTCCGGCGAATGCTCACTTTGAAAGGTCTGATGTGTGTGCTGTTCCAGCATGTTCAGTTGTTGCGGAAGCGAGAGTTGCAATTATTCTTGCGGACGAATTGTTGACGAAAATCGGTGGTGACAGCTTGGTTGAAATGAAGGCTCACAATGGGGCATAATATTGTACTTATA
>CAKVMU010000089.1 GCA_934773085.1 uncultured Candidatus Melainabacteria bacterium | reverse complement strand
CACTTTTGTTACATCTGTCAAATACCCAAAATCAGTTTTCAGCTGATGAAGATTAGGAATATTGTCAAGACGAGTGCGCAAATATTTTGCATTCTTAATCATTCTGTCCAGAAGAGCTTGCCCTGATTTAGACTGCAATGTTGCTCTGGCAGCATCTAAGCTTGCCAAAAGCAGTAATGACGGACTGGTTGTGTGTAACAACTTCAATGCTTTTTCAACATCATCAGGATTTATGCAAGAATCTTTCGAAATATGCAGCATTGAACTCTGAGACATACTTCCACCGGTTTTATGGAGTGAGTGAACAACCACATCTGCACCAAGTTTCAAAGCTGTTTCCGGCAAATACTTATTAAAATTCCACAAACACCCGTGCGCTTCATCCACCACAAGCGGAACACCATATTTTTTGCATATTGCACTGATTGATTTAATATCGGAAACAACACCCTCATATGTTGGGTTTGTAATCCAAACTAGCCCTGCATCAGGATTCTCTTGCAAAGCCTTTTCTACAGTGGAAGCTTCAATGCTCCCCCAGATTGACCAATCCTCGATTCTTGAAGGGCAAATCCAAACCGGCTCTGCGCCTGATATCATCAACCCTGTCAAAGCAGAACGGTGACAATTTCGGTTAATAATAACTTTTTTGCCAGCTTTGGTCAAAGCCATTCCGATAGCAAGATTGCCGGATGTTGAACCGTTTAATAAGAAGAATGTTTTCTTTGCCCCAAAAGCTTCCGCCGCAAGTTCTTGTGCTTCTTTTATAGGACCGGTTGCCGGATGAAGAGTTCCAAGGTTATCAAACTCATCAGTTGTATCAAGATTTAAAACTTTTTCACCTACTAATTTTTTAAAATCTTTAAAAACGGCTTTTCCCTTAGTATGCCCCGGAATATGGAATTGATAAGTCGGATTTTCTACAGCATTCTTCAAAGCTTCCACAATCGGAGCTTTTACTTTTTGAGTTTCCTTTATATCACGACTTTGTCTTAAATCTTTCATTTCAATAAGTATAATACTCAAAAAAAAATATTTTTGCTACATGTGCAAAATTATTTAAAAAAAAGGTATTTTTCATAGTCACATTTCTTTGACTGTAATTTTATTTTTATGTCTTTGTTCGTACTTTTCTTTTTTCTTTTTACAATCAAAGAAAAAAGAAAAGTACCAAAAGAAAAAAAGAAAACATGCTACTGTTCACTATGCTCTTACGAGCATTGGTCTAAATGGATGTTGCAGACTTACGTCTGCACGCTTTCGCTCGCTAAAAAAAGCTCGCAGAGTGTGAATCCGTTCATAACTATTATTTAAAATCCTCCTTGGAGAGAGGAATTGAGGGGGTGGTTAGTTTATCCAAGCGAGCGTGTGCATAAAATAGTAGGGTGCGCAAGTTTGCGCACCAACAACTGTCACTTTACAACACAAAAATAACGATTTATAATCTTAAATAAAGTTGTAAGGAGAGTTTATGAAGATATTGTTTGCCTCAGCGGAAGTTGCACCGTTTTCTAAAGCCGGAGGACTTTCTGATGTTATCGGAAGTTTGCCAAAAGCTCTTGAAAAAGATGCTGAAATCGCTATTTTTACACCATTGCACGGATGTATTGACCGTCAAAAATGGGGGATTAAGGAGTTAGAGAACTCCGAGATGTGGATAACTTTTGGAACTTCGCCGCAAAAATTCAAACTCTTTATGACAAAATTGCCAAATACAAATATCAATGTATTTTTTGTAGAAAATGACTGGTATTTTTCTTGTTTCAAAGAAGTCTACCCAAGATGGTTAGACACAAGATACGAACACGAAAGATATGTTGCATTCTCTCTTGCGACTTTAGAATACGCTAAACAACTCAATTTCAGAGCTGATATTATTCACTCAAATGATTGGCACACAGCCATGATTCCTTTGTACGTCAAAGCAAATTACAAGTTTGATGAATTCTGGTCAAAGACCAAAAACGTTTTTGAAATCCATAACCTTGCTTACCAAGGTGTTTGGTTCGAAGACATTCTGGACTTCGCCAATATGAGAAAGGATATTGTCTTCAACGAATGGGGTTGCGAACACTATGGCAGAGTCAATTGGATGAAAGGTGCAATCAATTACGCAGACAGAGTTGTTGCTGTTTCTCCAAACTACGCAAAAGAAATTTTAACCTCTGAATACGGAGAAGGTATGGATTACACCCTTAGAGGACATACCGACAAACTCGTCGGAATCGTAAACGGTATTGATTACGACACTTTCAACCCAAAAACAGACAAAACACTTGAAAAAAATTATGACGTTAAAACTCTAAAAAACAAAGAAGAAAACAAGAAAGCGATTCTTGAATATTTCGGTTTGAAATATAATCCGAAAAGACCTTTAATCGCTCTGATTTCAAGGCTTGTAGAACAAAAAGGCTTGGATTTAATTCGTGGTGCAGAAAACGAACTTCGTAATATGAATGCAGATTTTATCTTCTTAGGTTCAGGTGATAAGAGTTATGAAGATATGTTTATTTGGCTATCCAATAATACCCCAAATATCAGAACTTATGTGGGTTACAGAGGAGATTTAGCAAATCTGATTTATGCAGGCTCAGATTTCTTCTTAATGCCGTCTAGATTTGAACCTTGCGGACTTTCACAACTCATCGCAATGCGTTTCGGCTCACTCCCAATAGTAAGAGCAACAGGCGGATTGGAAGACACCGTAACAGGCTACCCTTTAGATAATTCAAACGGATTCAAGTTCTGGGGTTATGATTCAAACGCAATGAAAGATGCAATCAATTGTGCATTAGAAGTATACAAGGATAAATACACCTTCAATGCAATGAGAGAAAGCGCAATGAAAGCTGATTTCAGTTGGAAAGAAAGTGCTAAAAAGTACTTGGAAATGTATAGGTCACTTTTATGAAAAATTTAACTACTGACGAAGTGATAAAAAACATAATAGTCCACCATTCATTACTTCCCGCATTCCCATCCGACAATCCTGTGCGTGATGCTATTCTTGCCGGTGTGAAAGTAACGGGAGTGACTTTAACATACAATGACAAAATTGTGGCTCAATATCCGATTTTTATTACGAATGACATGCACTATGACGAGTTAAAAATGTATCTTGAATATATTGAAAACATTATGACTCCGCTTGTTGCTGAGAAAATTGCAAACAACGAAGCTTTCGAAATTCAAACTTTGATGAGCAGCCAAAAATGCGGGGGTAAATGTGGGGGTAAATGTAGTGGCAACTGCGAGGGCTGCAAAAATTGAACATTCTGGTAATCGGGACAGACGAGGTTGAAAAAATCTTCTTAGAGTTATGCCTAAAGTCCAAGTTTTTGGATAAGATTTATACAGCTTCAACAGAACCCCTTCAAAACATTCCGAACATTGAGTATGAAAACTTTGATGAATTAGGCAAAAAAAGCAAAGCTTTGCATATTGATATTGCGATAACTGCTGACAAAAAATTAATAAAAATCGGGATTGCTGATACATTAAAAAAATACGGAATAAACATTGTTGCACTAAACAAAAAATGGGCAAATCTTGAGTCTCGTATTGTTGCAAAAAATTTGGCGGCACATTATTCCATAAACGTACCGGAAATTATTAAAGCACCAATATCATTTCCGGTTGTAATTAAAACTGATATTCCGGAAGTAACACAAATCGCTCGTTCGATGAGTGATTTGATAGAGAAAAAGTCTGTCATATCCAATAAAAAACATTTTATTGAAGAGTACATGGATGGCGAAGTTTTCCATATACTTTCGCTTTGGGATGGTATGAACATTACAACTTTTCCTGTCAATAGGGATTTGACAGAAGTACAAGCCGACCGACTTGAGCTGTATAAAACCAAGTTAAACTTTATGCTATCCGACGAAAAAGCAGATTTTACAGGATTTTTCACCTCAAAACTTTTATGGACAAGAAATGATTGGTATTTATTGGAATATATTCCATACCCGTCAAAAAAATCTGCCCTAAACGAGATTAAGACAGACTTTTTATACTTGTTAAATCTTGCAATATATCAAAAACTTAACGAAATTTAAGCTTTCAACAATTCATCCGCAAGCGGGGATTCAACTTTGCCATTAAGAGTTTTAGAAACCTTTCTAATATTTTGAGCCATCGTTTCCATCTCCGGTGTCCAAACGAAATAATCGTTAACGTATTTTTCACCACGTTCAAAGTCTCCTGAAAGTTGAACTCTGATAATTTCCTCCAACATTTTTCTTGCTGTCGGAACCATCTTGTCAATATTTACATCAAGAACCCCTTCCGGAGAAATTGAGATTGCGCCTTCTTTTATAAAGAAATAGTTTTGCATAACAGAGCGAACTCTATGCGCTTGAGAAAGAGTTGGTTTTGAAGTCATCATATTATCCGCAGCATAAGTCACGATGATTTGTTCACGCTGCTCCGGAGTATACATGCCGGCTTCCGTCAATACATCAAGCATAGAGAGAGAAACCATATCGGCTTTATTTTCCTCAATAATTGATTTATATTTACCAAGCCCTTCTGTTCCAGATTTTGGTCCGAGAGAGTGACCATTTTCGTGACCCACCGTAAACCAATGATCAGCTTCATCATTATAATATTTATGAAGTTCCGGATTAAGAACTGCATTCAGTCTTTTCTGCATCTTTTCTTTTGCATCTTCTGATGTGATAAGACGAATTTGTCTGTGATAAACATTTCTTCTTCCGCCATCAAGTTGTTGAACAGATACTTTGTCATCATTTGGAAGATTTTCCGCAAGAGTAATACCCGCACGGAATTCTCCGACGTCACCTGTAACAGCTACCAAATCAGCATCTACCATTGTTTGTTTTGATTCTTTATCCGGTGAAATATTTTGAACATATTCATCCTTAAACGGCATATTTTGCGCCATTAACGGAAGATATTTTTTTACATTCAAAATTGCATCAGTGCCTTTTTTATTAATAATACCGACTCTGCCACCCAAGAAATCTTTTGCAACAGGAACAATACCGGCTTCATCAAGAAGAGCTTTTAATTCCGGATTTTCTACAACTGTTTCAGTCATCTCATCAGAATAATTTTCTCTAGTAATTGTGAATTCAAGAGGAGTATCCTGCAAAGTTGCCCATTTTTTGTCAGCATAACCGTCAAGCATAGGGTCAGCTGTTCTTAATGCCTTCGCCTGAAGAATCAAAAACTCATTAAAATCTTCATTCGTTGATGTTTTTGCAGCCTTTTCCAACTCTTCTGCCATATATTCAAAATCTTCTTTAAATTTGTCCACATAATCAATTGCTTTAAGTTCATCACCATCCCGTTCCACAACTGAACGTTGGTTTAAAATCTTTGCAACTTCTTCTTTTTTGCCTTCCTTTAGCATTTTGATAATTATTGAATGAAACTCTTCTTTTTCTAAATCTTGCGGATAGATTCCTTTTCCCGCACGCATTTTTACCCCTTTAGCAAGTTCAATCATATTTGACTCACGGTCAAGAGAGCAAACACCCTTCTGTGCATCAAAAAGAATTTTTGTTAATTCTGCATTCTTGTTTCCTTTTGCAATTTCTGCTTCAAGAAATTCTTTGAATGGTAAGTTATTCGGATTATCAAGCTGCATATTAACTTTATCCAAAACAACAGCAGCCTTTACAAGGTGCTTAAGAGCCTCCTTGTCGCCATCAGCCAAAGCCAAGTATTCAGGAGCATCAACTGCCAACATTTTTTTAGTTGTCAAATAATCCTTGTGGGTTCTTTTTTCCAATTCTTCAGCAGAAAGATTTAACTCGTAATCTTTTGAAGAAATATTCACGTTGTTAATCATACTCATTTTATCAAGCTCCTTCATCAATTTATCACCACTCTGAGAGGAAGTTTTCTTTTCAGAATCACTTTTTCCACCACGCATAGTGATTTTATTTAATCTGTTAATCGGGTTTATATTCATAAACAGATTATAGCACATTTTAGGGGCACTTGATAAACCTACAAATATATGAGAATCTATCCTAACATTGCAACATTTGTCTTCCCGAATTTTGCAGACAAATCGTCAATATGGTGAATCAAATACAAAATAGGTTCCAAGTCTTTTTCGTTCAAATCAACAATCGCACCCCACTCTGCACGTGCGTGATGAGCTGCAATCATTTTTGCAACACGTTTAAATCCGGCATTCATACAGATTGAAAAACCATATTGAGAATGTGAAATCCACTCTTTTCTAAAATTTTCATCGTAATCAATCAAACCTGACTCAAGGTTAACCGTATATTCAAAAATTTTGCCTATATCGTGCAGCAATGCAGCAGCATAAACTTCATCTCTGCTAATTTTTTGGAAGAAAGCATTCATATTAACTTCCGCATAATCAAGGCATTCCAGAGTATGCACAATCAAACCGCCAATATAATTGTGGTGCATCATTTTTGCGCCCGGAGCGATTAATAATTTTTCCTTGTTATCATCATATATTTTAGAAACAAATTCTCTTAATTTGTCATCTTTAATCTTCGCAATATATTCTTGCAAACGGGCAAAAACTTCTTCCCGTTCTTTTTCGTCCAAACCGGTTTTAGCTTCTTTTATCAGCTCAAGCGAATTTACAAGACAGTTATTAAATTTCTCATTGAATGAACCGGAAACAATTCGCAGTTGGTTTCCGCAACGGAAGAGTTTAGCATCCATACGATTCAAAGCTTCTTCCCACAGTATGCAATTCAGAAACTCACCGGTTTTAGGATCTTTCAACTGTAATTTCCCCATCTTTGTACCGGATTTTGTATCACCTATTGAAAAAGTTACAACTTCATAAATTATTTCAGTGCTAAACATCATTATCCTCCGTGTGAAAAAAATTATACCATAAAATACCCTCAAAGGTAATTGAAAAGTCTTATGCAGGTCATACCATATAGGTATGATAGATTCATCCGAAGATTTTCAATACGACAGCTGTTCTTCCAGCGGAATATGCTCAATCAGCCCAAGGACATCAGCTTTACAAAGAGTTTTAGTACTTTATCTAAAACTCATCGGCAAATATGCGATGCTCCTTGTTGAAAAAGGCGAGAGAGACAAAAATGCTGAAGAATTCATTCTCAATACAATTACCCTTGCAATTTCTAATCCG
>CAKVMU010000088.1 GCA_934773085.1 uncultured Candidatus Melainabacteria bacterium | reverse complement strand
GTTGGAAATATTATTCCTATTCCGTTTATTCTGTTGTTTATCAGACAGATTTTCAAGGTTTTAAAAAAGACGAAACTTTTTCGGGGGCTTGTTATAAAACTGGAAGACAGGGCAATGAGAAAAAGTGATCAGGTAAAGAAATATGAGTTTTGGGGACTGATGCTGTTTGTGGGAATCCCGCTTCCGGGAACAGGGGCATGGACAGGTTCTCTGATCGCCTCTCTTCTGGAGATTGATATTAAGAAGTCTTCCCTGGCAATTTTTTGTGGGATTATCATGGCGACTGTGATTATGTATATTGTTTCTTATGGATTGGTGGGAAATCTGGTACATTAACCGGATCAGATAAGTTCCCTGCGGAGTAGTTATCCGCTTGACTATATTTGAACAGAAAACAGAAAAATAAGAGCAGTTCAGAGATGAAATATATTCAAAATTTTGGATAAACTCATTTCTGAACTGTTTTTGTATACCGGAAAATCAGCGGAGCAATTCTCATTATGTTATAGCTTCCGTTTTAACATATCTGCATTGGACGCAAATTTTAATGCGGTTTCTTTTGTGATTTTGTTCTGTTTATAAAGTTCCAGAAGGCTCTGATCCATGGAACGCATATGTTCATGCGCAGAAGAAGCGATAACTCCATCAATCTGATGAACTTTATTGTCCCGGATCATGTTTCGTATTGCCGGATTCAAACGCATAACTTCAAAGACAGGGATAGTGTGCCCGTTTATATCAGGGATAAGCTGTTGGGAAATTACTGCCTGCAATACCATGGATAACTGAATGGAAATCTGCCTTTGCTGAGCCGGTTCAAATACATCTACAATGCGCCCGATAGTATTGGCGGCACCTGTGGTATGAAGACTGGACAGGATCAGATGGCCGGTTTCAGCGGCAGTCATGGCGGTTTGGATCGTTTCATAATCTCGCATTTCGCCAAGAAGGATTACATCCGGACTCTGTCTCAGAGTGGCTCGGAGGGACACCAGATAGCTTTCCGTATCTGTGCATATTTCGCGCTGGCTGACAATACATTTGTCATGTCTGTGCAGATATTCCAAAGGGTCTTCCAGGGTGATGATGTGACCTTCCCGGGAATGATTGATACGATCAACAATACATGCCATTGTTGTGGATTTACCGCTTCCTGCAGGTCCTGTAACAAGTACCATTCCTTTGGTAAAATCAGAAACAGACATAACATCTTCCGGAATATTGAGAATTCCGGGATCGGGAAGTTCAAAAGCAATTACCCTGATAACTGCAGCAAGAGAACCTCTTTGGCGGTAGGTATTAACACGAAAACGGGAAAGTCCGGGGATGGAAAAAGAAAAGTCATCATCTCCGATTTCCAGAAAACGGTCAAAGTTACGGTTGTTGGACATCTGATAAATCTGCCGTAGCAGGATTTCTGTATCAGCAGGCATTAACCGTTCGCCATATATTGACAGTTTGCCGTTGATTTTAAAGGAAAGCGGACGACCGGCAATGATAAAAATATCGGATGCGTGATGTTCGGTTGCGAAGGATAAATATTCAGGTGTTATCTGTTCTGTCATTTTGAATCTCCTTTGTAAACAGGTTGTCTTGTGTCTGGATTCCAGGCAGCGGTGCTGATGGTTTTCCATGTGAGAATTTCCGGTATCAGGTCGGAAGAATATGGAATGTTTATTTCTACATATATTGCCTGTTCCTCAGCAAAATCTACAGTGAAGGATAAAATCTGTGTTTTGGGATCCCATCTGGCATCCGGATATTGTTGTGTGACAGACGACATCAGGGTATTATAAGTCTGTTGTTTTTGACAGTCCGTAAATGCCTGTTGAGCGTAGGCTGTCAGTTCCTGATATTTTGAGGAAGCAGCAGAGCAGGCGGTATAATAGGCGGTGGTCTGTTCAAGCGCAATCCGGCTGGTCTGCAGATCCTGTTCGGAAGTATTAAGAGTCAGCAACGCAAGGATGACCAGACAGAGTACGGAGAAAATCGTACACATGGATGGGATTCCCACAGAGAGGAACGAGGTTCTGTTTTTATTCATGGCTGACCGTCCTTTCTGATGTAAAAGGGAAGGTGACAGAAAGCTGATATAAATTGTCGTGCTGCGAGTTGTAAAAATTTATATCTGCAGTTTTTTCTGTCTCAGAAGCAGCCGGCTGTATGGTCATGGTATATTCAGCCGAATTTTCTGTACAGGGATTCCAGCTGTCATCATAGTAATATTGCAGCAGAGCGCCGGAAGTTTTTGAGGGCTGTCCGAATATACTGATAAATGATGAAAGCTGACCGTTCCACCCTTCCAGAGTTTCGCCGGCAGAAGTGACCAGCTCCTGGATGTGATTAAGTTCTCTGGCTTCTTCTCGCTGCGTTTTTGCTGCTGCAAAGATTCTGACGCAGACAGTGCAGGTAAGTGCAAGGATGAGAATGGAAAGAATCATTTCTATTAAAAACAGGCTGGATTTTGAATGTGTGATTAATTTTTTCATGCTTGAAATCTCCTGTATGATGTCAGTATGTCAGAAACTGTTGTTGCCAAAACCAGAGTGCAGCAGCAGGCTGCTGGTATTACCGTCTGGATCTTTAAGGGTAATACGGTAGAATCCGTCTGTCTCCTGCTGAATCTGAAAATCACTGAGACTGGCAATATTTGTACCCATCTGTGCGGATGGTGTATTTCCGGCAGCAGTAAAAAGCTCTTTCAGGTGCTGCTCCTTCAGATAAATATAAGTAATATACTGTTGATCGTTTACTGTATCAGTCATACAGAGTGCCGGAGAACCATCTACAGTGTCTGTGAAAATGCTCTGCGAACTGTCATGCTGGTGAAATTTGACAGATATGTAGGAGGAAGCGGTATACAGGTTGTTGTTCTGCTGAGTTCCTTTTGTCGCTGTCCGGTAGGCCTGAGCTGAAAAAAGAAGCATCACGAGCAGAAAGATCAGGAAAAGTCCAAGCAGTACAACTGTGAAAAGTCTGCAAACGGAATGACTGTGGCTGCTGGAGCGATTCAAATTCATAGACTGCCTCCTTTTCCGGAAGAGAGAACCAGTACGCTGATGGAAGGAAGAAGATTGGAACCGGACGGAACATATTCAACTACAAATTTATCTGTATCATAAGAAATATTGTAATCGTGCAGTAGCTCTTCCAGGCTCAGGGGATAATGACCTGTAAGTGCATAAGCTTGTATTGCGCTTTGCTCCAAAGCCTGTTGCAGGGAACTTTGTTCCCGGGAAATGGTTTCCCTGCCTGCACAGGAAATTCCCAGATAAAAGATCAGACAGAGAACAGCCGGTATAATAACAGGCAGAATGTTTCGCAATGTTCTTCTGAGACGTGTATGTCCTGTTTCAAATATATCCATATCCATTACCTCACATAACAATTTCTGAAAGAATTCCAAGCAAAGGCATCATAACAGAGAGAAGAACCAGTCCGACCAGGAGAGAAAAGATGATAACGATGGAAGGTTCTGCGATAGAAAGAATGTTTCCTGTTATTGTGAGCGCCATCTCACGATACCGGATGGCAAGTTTGCTCATGACTTCATCTGCTGTACCTGTACGTAATCCGACTGTGATCAGACGTGCATTCAGTCCTTCAAAGAGGCCTGACTCTGAAAGCGCATCTTCAAAAATGACACCATCTTCCAGAAGCTTCTGTGCTTTTTGGGCTTTTTCTCTGATATTCGGATGTGAAAGAAGCTTCTGTGCCATTTCCAGTGTGACAACATGATCCAGACCACTGTGGATTCCCATGGCAATTGCCTGAGTCAGACGTGCATAGTCAGCGGAAATGGGAATGTCCTTTATGCAGGGTAATCTGCCTGAGAGCCGGCGCAGATAAAAACGTCCTTTTTCTGTAAAGAAAAGGGCAGAAAATCCGGCGGTGATTATAAGAATCAAAATAAGTAAAACAGCAGAATAACGGCTGATAACATTTCCGGCGTTTAAGAGTCCGTTGGAAAAGTGATTCATTTCCAGACCCATCTGCCGGAAAACCTGTTGAAAGACAGGAAGGACTTTTACCAGAAGAATGATGATGACTGTTCCCATCATAGCAAGCATAATCAGCGGATATGTGATCGCACTGCGAATATTTTCAGATATTTCTATTTCCTGATCATAATGTTCGGACAAACTTTTTAAAACTTCATCCAGACATCCGGTTTCCTCTCCGATATCTATATAGGAAATCATAGATTCCGGAAAGTATCCGGAATTTTTTAATGTCTGTGAAAAGGAGCCGTTCTGCTCAAAATCTGTCAGTAAAAGCTGAAAGAAATCTTTTCCGCGTTGTGTGCGGCTGTCATCCAGCATTAGTTCAAGCCCCTCGGCACAGGAAATGCCGGAGTGAAGAAGAATAGAAAACTGTTCACAGAAGTGAAAAAGTTCTTCATTGGTCAGTTTGTTTTTTTGACGCATAAATTGCCTCCTGAAGGTTTGGGTCAGGTCAGGGCCAGATATTCAGCTCCTGATCTGATATCCGTGAGTTGCTATGGTTAACGTGTGAACTGTACGCTGTAATTGTCATCGTCCCCTATGTATTGCTGAATGTTTTCTTTATCCTTGCTGTTGGAATCGAAAGTGGGATCCATACGTGACCAGGATTCGCCATTGAATTCTACAGCTTTGTCAACCCAGCCTTTTGAACGGATATAAACGCTGATCCAGGCGTGTTTTACTGTGCCTGCATATCCGATCTGCAGCTTACAGGGAATATCCCTCGCACGAAGCATGGCAGTGGTGAGAGCTGCATAGTCAAAACAGATTCCTTTCCCTGATTTCAGTGTCGAATCCACGTCCGGAATATAACCGGAGTCTACAGTATCTGCCAGATCATAATCATAGGTAAGATTCTGGACTACATAATTGTAAACAGCCTGAAGGGCATCCACATCGGAGGCATCTTCAGAGATGATAGAAAGTGCCAGTTTGCTGGAAGCGGAGTCGGGTGTAAAGTTGACATACTGGTTTGGATAAAGAAAAGGCAGGAATTCATTTTCTAAGCTGACTTCCAGAGCATCTGCAAATAATGCTGCATATCGGGAGCCGTCAATCTGTTGATAACAGCATATCTGATAAGTGCCGCTTCCACTGGAAAAAGGAATGACTGCGCTTTTCCCGGGACTGACAAAATATGAATAGACCGCTTCATTTTCGCTGGTGAGCTGGACATTCATCTTCTGACTGTCAGAATCAGAAATTGCGGTGAGGTATCCCTGATCTGCATTGGAAATATCCAATGTCAACGGGGATGCTCCTAATGTTTTCTTTCCAGGTGCTTCCGGTACAAGAACCTGAAGCGGGGAATAAACAGGCGGTTCTTCTTTTTGGCCGGAAGAAGTGCCGCAACCGGTCAGAAGAAATAGAATCAGTATGAATGCAATAAAGGGGCGGATATGAAAAATCCGCATGTGTATTTTCCTCTCTGTTTATTTTAATTTGATATCTTTGGACTATTCAGCAGATTTGCTGTGTAAATCGTGATTACGTCATGTTTGATCCGGATATCACATAAATATCGTTACTGGTTATGCTGCTGTTCACTCTGTTTTCGGTAACGTAGCTAAAATTCATTCCAGATTACGTGTGGCAATGGAATTTTAGCTTGTACGTCTCGGGATAGTGATATGTGAGCAGTAACCTGGTTACTGCTCACAGTATATCAGATTTTACGTGAAAATTGTACAAAATTTAATATTTATGTTAAAATTCGGGTTAGGAATATTGACAAAATGAAGAAAAAAAGTATATACTTACAATAAAGGCAAACCTGTTGAAAGGCAGGGACGCAAAGCCAGGGGTCTAAGGTCGTAAGAAGACTATGATAGCCGGTTGCCGCATTTAATTCCGATTTTGTGATGCGATTTCAGAAAATAAGAAGAAGGCTGTCAGCTGTCAGTCGATTTTGTGGTAACCGTTTATATTTTAAATATAGGCGGTTTTTATAATTTTCGGAAGTGCGTCCATATAGAGGTATTGTCAGAAAGGATGTGTAAAGATTATGAAGAAAAGAATAGTCGAATTATTAAAGAAGAAAAAAATAGCAGCAGGTCTTACTGCGGTAGTGCTTGCTGTTGCAGTAGGTGGTGTAGCTGTTGTACAGCAAAATCAGATTCCGGAACTGCCGTCCTATACGGATCCTGTGATGGAGACCACTATTGATGAAGAGGAGACACCTCTTGCAGCACAGCCAAAGGTAAATACTCAGACGAGTAATAGTACTTCTACCAAAAAGGTTAAAATGAAAAAAGCTGCAACAAAAACTTATACAAAAACTCTTCCTGCTACATCAGTGACTTCCAAGAAAACATCTCAAAGTTCAAATGCAACTGTGGTAACTCAGACAACTGTTATAAAAAGGATTACAGAAAAATATACGAAGAAATCAAAAGTGAAAGTGGTTACAACAGCATCTACTACAACCGTAACGACTACTACAACAGCAAAAACAGATACATCGGCAGGTACAAACATGACTGCTGCATCCGGTAATTCCGATAATTCTGTAAAGGGAAGTATTGATGTCGGACAGTATGCATCAAGGGCAGACAGCCGCGTACTTAATGCATACAGAACCCTGGGCTTCACAGCAGAGGTGAATCCATCTGTTTCCTATTCCGGGTATTATGATACCCGCAACAGAAAGATCACACTCAGGAAGATGGATGATACAATTTATCATGAATTAGGACATTTTGTAGCGTTTATTTCCGGTAATACAGATCAGACAGCCGAATTCAAAGCAATTTTTGCTCAGGAGAAGACACTGTATACAGCATTTAATAAAGCCTATGTTACACAGAACAGTGCAGAGTATTTTGCGGAGTCTTTTAAAGAATACACACTGAATCCGACAGTATTGAAATCTTCAAGACCGAAAACCTATGAAGCAGTTAAGAATGCTGTTGATAAGTTTACAGATGACCGTATTGCAAGAATACAGAAAACCTACAGTGTGATCTGGAAGTAACTGATGGAATTTTTTGATAAATTTTATAACAGTATTACCGGAAATCCGGGGACATATTTTATGTCTCCGGATTTCTGTTTTTATGTCGATAATATCAGTTTTATGACGTATAAAACAGCTTGCCAATAATAAAGATTTGGAATAATATGGTATTG
>CAKVMU010000087.1 GCA_934773085.1 uncultured Candidatus Melainabacteria bacterium | reverse complement strand
CACTATACCCTCTCCCGACACTTCGTGCCACCCTCTCCGAGGAGAGGGAATTCAAATTCCTCCAAGGGTGAAAAAGTCGGGTTCATCAGTATGATGAACCCGACTCACAAATATATCTGCTTTTTGTTTACGCACTCTCTGCTTGAGATGGTTTCGGCATCTGAATCAACTCAGCATGCTCCCCCAACTCAGAAGTTGTCTCCGTTTTTTCTTCTTCCTTTTCAACCATTTCTTTGGTTATCGTAAATTTCTTGATTGAAGAATCAGAAGGAATTTCGTACATAATATCAAGCATCAACTCTTCAACAATAGAACGCAATGCTCTTGCACCGGTTTTACGTTTAATCGCTTTTTGTGCAATTAAATCAATTGCTTCCGGTTCAAATTCCAAATCGACTCCGTCCATTGCCAACAAGCATTGATATTGTTTCAACACAGCGTTCTTAGGCTCTGTCAAAATCATTTTAAGAGTTGCTTCATCTAACGCATCAAGAACTGCATACACAGGAATTCTGCCGATAAATTCCGGTATCAAACCAAACTTCAACAAATCTTCCGGTTGCAATTTCTTAAGCAATCTAGCTGCAGCCTGTTCTTTTTCCGCTTGAGTCGGAGCTGATTTACCAAACCCGATAGAAGAACCTTCTTTAACACGGTGTTCAATAATCTTATCCAAATCAACAAACGCACCACCTACAATAAACAAAATGTTGCTTGTATCAATTTGAATCATTTCCTGCTGAGGATGTTTTCTTCCACCTTGAGGCGGTACATTAGCAACCGTTCCCTCTATGAGCTTCAACAAAGCTTGTTGAACACCTTCACCAGAAACGTCTCTTGTAATTGATGTATTCTCAGATTTTCTTGCGATTTTATCAATTTCGTCGATATAAATAATACCTCTTTCTGCCTTTTTCGCATCAAAATCAGCATTCTGGTACAATCTCAACAAAATATTTTCAACATCATCACCAACATAGCCGGCTTCCGTTAACGTTGTCGCATCAGCTACCGCAAACGGAACGTCTAACATTTTCGCCAATGTCTGAGCCAATAATGTTTTACCGCTACCGGTCGGTCCAACCAACAATATGTTTGATTTTTGAATTTCGACACCGTTTGTATCTTCTTTCTTATTATGTTTCAAACGTTTGTAATGGTTATAAACCGCAACTGACAAGACTTTTTTTGCATCATCCTGTCCCACAATATGTTGATCCAAATATGCTTTAATTTCATGCGGTTTCGGAATAGCTTTTTCTTCATCCTCTGAAGCTGCCTCACTCTTCTCACCCGCAGGCTTGTCCTTTGCTTCAAAAAATTCTTCATCAAGAATTTCGTTACAAAGTTCAACACATTCATCGCAAATAAAAACATCCGGTCCTGCTATAAGCTTCTTAACCTGATCTTGTGTTTTTCCGCAAAATGAACATTTTAATCTGTCGTTTGATGACATGTTATCTCCTGTTGTTGTCTGTAAAACGGTGAGGTAAATATTACCTCACCTCAAATATGCTTAACCCTCTTTTGTGATTACTCTATCAATCATACCGTATTCTAGAGCTTCTTGAGGAGTCATAATGTAATCTCTATCAGTATCCTTTTCAATCTTCTTAATAGATTGACCTGTGTTTGAAGCCATAATTTCATTCAATGTCTTCTTAATTCTCAAAATTTCTTGAGCTTGGATTTCAATATCAGTAGCTTGACCTTGCGCACCGCCCAAAGGTTGGTGAATCAACACTCTTGAATGAGGAAGAGCCATTCTCTTACCTTTTGCACCAGAGCAAAGCAAGAATGCACCCATAGAAGCAGCTTGTCCTAAACAAATAGTTTGAACATCCGCTCTGATGTGCTGCATTGTATCATAGATAGCTAAGCCTGCAGTTACACTTCCTCCAGGGGAGTTGATATACAACATAATATCTTTTTCAGGGTTTTCACTATCAAGCAATAACAATTGCGCAACAATAAGGTTCGCAACCATGTCATCTACAGGAGTTCCCAAGAAAATAATTCTTTCACGTAACAATCTTGAGAATATATCAAATGATCTTTCTCCTCTGCTTGATTGTTCTATAACTACAGGTACAAAACTCATCTTCTAATTCCTTTCTTATTTATATATAAATAACAATTCAATTATACATTACTCATAACTTTACACAATAATGAATTTGTATGAGATTCAATTGGGTTCCTCAACATTATAGCACAGGGACTAAATATATTAAAGGCTCGCCTATCAGCGAGCCTAAATTGTTTATTCTTCTTCAAACATATCCTTACCAACTGCACAAAGCGGGCAAGTCCAATCTTCCGGCAAATCCTCAAATGCAGTTCCTGCTGGGATTCCATTATCCGGATCGCCCACCGCCGGATCATATTCATAATGACATACTGTGCATACATATTTTTTCATAAGATTCTCCTTTAATTTCGTATTTCATTCAACATGAAAATATTACTATGAGTTTAAAGATTTTTCTATTGTAATTACAACATTATCCAATTCGGCTAATTGCTGTTCTTTCAACGTCGATTTCACAGAAAAGACATCATTAAGAATTTCAGTATTCTTAACACTTTCCAGTTTTGTTCGCATTTGACCTCCACAAACAGGAGCCCAAGAACCGTTTTCTATCAACACAAATTTTCGATTCTGCAAATTGTGAGAAACCAACACATTAAGGAAGTTCTCCATTGACTCAAATATACCTGCATTATACGTTGTTGTCGCAAGTACAATATGCGAATATTTGAAAGCTTCGGCTAAAACGTATGAATAATGGTTATAAGAAACATCAAACATTTTTATATTCTTAACCCCTTTATCCGCAAGTTTTGCCGCCAAAATTTCCGCAACACGTTCTGTTCCACCATAAACAGATGAATACACCACCAAAACAGAATTCTCTTCCGGCGTATAAGTAGACCACTTGTTATACTTATCAACAAAAAGCTCAATATTGTCCTTTATCACGCAACCGTGTAAAGGACAAATCATCTTGATATCAAGATTTGCAGCTTTTTTAAGAAGCATTTGAACCTGCAAGCCATATTTGCCAACAATATTCGTATAATATCTTCTTGCCTCATCCAAACACTCACACTTCCAATCAATTTCATTATCAAAAAGATTTCCGTTAATCGCTCCAAAAGAACCAAATGCATCTGCTGAAAACAAGATTTTATCCTCTTTGTCATAAGTTACCATAACTTCCGGCCAATGAACCATCGGAGCCATTATGAATGTTAGCTCATGTCTACCTGTGTTAAGAATTTCACCTTCTTTTACCACAACAGAACAACTATCTATATCAAAATCAAAATACTGTTTTATCATAGCCAGCGCTTTTGCGTTGCATACAAATTTCACATTCGGATGACGACGTTGAACTTCCGCAATCAAAGCCGCATGGTCAGGCTCCATATGGTGAATGACCATATAATCCAACACTCGTCCATCCAAAGCCGCATCTAAATTTTCAAAAAACTGCTCTGAGCAGCTTTTATCGACCGTATCGAACAAAACAGTCTTCACATCCCTTAACAGGTACGAATTATAAGAAACTCCGCTCGGAACCGGATATGCACTCTCAAAAAGCGCCAGATGTCTGTCTGAGCATCCTATATAAAACAAATCCTCGGTTATTTCTCTTACATTATGCATGTTTTAAACCTCCACATAACCTATATAAGGCAAATTTCGATAGTATCCGTCATAATCCAATCCATATCCGACCAAGAATTTATCATCAACTTCAAAACAGTAAAAATCTGCATCAATATCAACTTCACGTTTAATCTTCTTATCCAATAGTGAGCAGAATTTAAGAGTCTTAACCTTAAAATTGTGGTTTATAAAATCAACCAAAAATTTTGCAGTATGCCCAGTATCAATAATATCCTCTATTATCAAAACATTTTTACCATTCAAATCCGGCAATGAAATATCTACCGCATTTACTCTTCCTGTTGAACTAAATCCTGAACCGTAACTTGAAAGTCTGATAAACTCCATTCTCAACGGCATTTTTAAGTATTTTGCCAAATCTGTCATAAACATAACGGAACCTTTTAAGACACAAATCAAGTACACTTCCTCATCTTTGTATTCAGAATTCAATTTGTTTGCGAGCTCAATTATAGAATTTTGTATTTTATCCGCCTCGAACAGCATTTTTAAATCTGATTCTTTTATCATTAAATCACCTCTATTACATGGGTTGGAACCTTTGTAACTCCAATTTTATTACTTAATCCGACTCCAACAACCCACAAAACTTCATTTTCATCCGCAAGTATCAATAGTTCATCTCGCTTATGTCTCATAACCCCTTTAGAATTCAAGTACTTCTTAAGTTTCATAGAACCGTTCATTCCAAAAGGATTTATAACATCTCCGTCTTTACGATTTCTCAAAGTCAACGGAAGCTTTATCTTCGACAAATCTACATAAACAAAATTAGCTGCCGCCTCAGGGAATATAAATACGTCTTTTTCAACGTATTTCTTCAATACAAGTTTTTTATCCCCTACAACATATTCTCCTTCTCCATCAATTTTTACATCAACTTCAGGAGCCGAACTTGCTTGAGTTCTGTGAGGAATTGTCTCAACAATTTTCTCATCAGCATACAACCACAATGCAGAAGCTAACGACATAGTACTTCCATTGCGTTGGTTAACGTTATTATCAATAAAATCGCACACTTCATTGATTTTCTTAAAATCATAGTCCAAATCAAACATTTGGACAAACTCGTGCAACAATCTCATTTTTACCGGTCTTGATAATTTTTTAAACTCACTTGACACGATTCTGTCTCCAACAAAAACTTTTTCTCTAATATTTGACAAATATTCTTCAATAATAGCATTTTCGCTGGCACACACATCCGCCAATGTATTTAAAGACTCTTTTACGGCAGGATTTATCTTTTCCAAAGAAGGTATTACATTCAATCTCAAGTAGTTTCTTCTATAAGTGACATCCGTGTTTGAAGAATCATTGTTTGGAGTCAAATTATTCTTCATACAATAATCCATAATCTCTGCTCTTGTAATTTTCAAAAGCGGGCGATAAAAGAATCCTCGTTTCTTAGAAATACCTTTTAATCCAACAATTCCTGTACCTTTAATTACACGATATAAAATAGTTTCAGCATTGTCGTCCTTGTTATGAGCAGTAAAAACTGCATCTGCATCATATTCTTCATACGCTTCTTCAAAAAATTCATATCTTGCAATTCTTGCATCATTTTCGGTTTTCTTCAAAGCAGGTGAAGCCGTTTTGGTATAGAATTCCACTCCCCTTGATGCAGCGAAAAGTCTGCAAACTTCTTGTTCTCTTAAAGCTTCTTCTCCACGCCAATTGTGATTAAAATGAGCCGCAATGATATTCAAGTCCCAAAAAGCTTCCTCTTGCTTAATTTTAGATAAAATGTCCAACAAGCACATTGAATCAAACCCGCCTGAAAAACCAACCACAACAGTCTTATCTTGCAAGTCATATTCTTTTAAAAAAGCTTTTACTCTATCAATCATTCTCTACCCTGAATATACCATGCTTGATTTCTACCGCATCAACCCCAAGAGTATCCAGAACCTTCATTGCCAATGAATCCGGCTCTTCTGTTATAGCAAGCAGCAAGTCTACGGCCTCGATTTTTGTTTTTCCTTCTTTTTTTGCTTTCAACCAAGCTTTTTCCAAAACTCTTTTTGCACGATTTGTGAAAACTATTTCTTTATCAAAATATTCATTGCCATAGCCCACAAGATTTTCTACAACAAGACGAGCATCCTTCATTGTAATTTCCAAGTCATTTAAGACTTCGTATGCAACACTTGCACCTTCCGCAATAATTCCGAGTAAGAACATCTCCGTGCCGACTACATTTCTGCCAATTCTGCGAGCCTCTTCTTTTGCCAATTTCATTATCAGCAACGTTTCAGGCATTTGTTTCTCAATTGGTTTAAGAATTTCATCCCCTAATTTTTCTTCATTAATCCCCAATGATTTAATGATTTCATAAGCTAGTCCCTTTTTGGCTTTTAAAATACTCAAAACAAGATGTTCCGGAGTTATAACAGATGAACCAAGCTCTTTCGCTGTTTGTAATGCCATATTCATCATAAGAAAAGCATTCGGAGTAAAAATAATCTTCTTGTCTTCATACTCGGATTGACGTGAACTTACACTTGCCAATTTTTCTTCAAAATTTTGGGCATTTAAACCGCAGCTATTTATGGTTTTCACTAGATTAGAATCTGCAGTTTCCAGAATTGAAGCCATAATCTGCTCTGTACCTAAAATTTCATATCCAGCTGCTGACAGTTTTGATACGGCATTAGTAAGAACACCGTTAAGAGCATCCCCTTCATAAACAGATTCAAAGCCGGCTTTCTCTTCAACTTCTTCCGCTTCCGGATGTTCAAGTCGTTTCATCTTGCGCTGAACAAGCTTTGTTAAAATATCTCTTGCAATTCTTGTATCAAAATTAAAATGAGACAATATTGAAAGAACATTGGAATCTTTATCCGTGATAACGGATAAGAACAAGTGCTCAAAAAGAATATTTGAATTTCCGGATTTTGATGCCAAGTCTAATGTGTGTTTAAGAATATTTTTAACCCCTCTGCTAAACGGAATATTTTCTTTCTGAACAGCGCAAGGTCTTATATATTTCAATACTTCTTCCCGCAACAAATCCGGAGTAACGTTATACATTCTGAAGAGCTTAAGAGATACTCCTTTTGCTTCGCACACGAGGGCTAACAAAAGATGCTCCGGAAAAACCTCCGAACTATTCATCTCTTTTGCAAGTCTTTGAGCTTCGCTCACTGCGTTAACAGCTCTTTCCGTAAAACGTTCAAACATTAATTATTCTTCCTCTTCCAATGATTCGATATATTCACAAACTCTGTTGAATTCGTCTTCGTCTTCAATATTTTGGAAGTAACATTCGTCACCTTCTTCTAAATATTCAAGAACAATCAATTCAGCTTCTTCTTCTTCATCTTCATCATCAATTGGAAGTAAAAGCGCATATGTTTTGTCTTCAAAATCAACTACATCATATACTTCGCATTTTGTAACACAACCGTCTTCGTCACAAATTTCTACATAATTTTGTTCTTCATCTGCCATAATTTATACCCCTTTATATAATTACTACTACTTATTTTCTAAACCCTGCTACCTCTTGAAAGGTATTGATTCAATATGATTGCGGCACTT
>CAKVMU010000086.1 GCA_934773085.1 uncultured Candidatus Melainabacteria bacterium | reverse complement strand
ATTTTGGACACATTGAGCAGTTGGAATACAAGAAATGCCGGAACTAATAATAGAAATATTATCACATTCATTTCTGCAAATATAAATTTAATAAAAAACAAAACTGATAAACAAACAGCTATTAATACTATTGTAAAACCTATTGCCAATAATTTAGCAGATAAAGCAGAAATTTATTTGGAACAATTAGATGACGCCTCAAAGACAAAACTTCAAGAGGCTATCAAAGAAGTCAGAAAAGAAACTGAAAAATACTGCGACACAGGCAAGATCAACAATTTAGCAACAAATTTTGATAAGTTGTATGTTCTTACAAGACTTGCTGCGATAAAAGTACTTCAAAACGAAGTAAACAGAAAATATGGAGCAATCGATTCCGGCGTATTCAATGACAAGTTATTCATTGATGATACAAAAGCTGACCTTGATGCAGAGGGATTCAAGGATAAATATACTATGGATGACATCAAAGTTTCTGAAGAAATTGCTGCTCTTGTAGAAACAGAAGAAGAATCTGCTGACGGAACCAAAGTTGATGACAACGGAACCAAAGTTGATGACAACGGAACCAAAGTTGATGACAACGGAACCAAGGGTGATGACAACGGAACCAAAGTTGATGACAACGGAACCAAGGGTGACGCATCAAGAGCAGATTCCGAAACGGAAGAAGCAAAGAAAGCAGAAAACGACGGCAAAAGAGTTATGCAACTTTTAGGTGAATGGACGACTAGGAACGATGATATGGAGATTGCAGATATACTAACTGATATTGATTCCGATAACATATATCCATTCTTAAAAGGAGTTTACACTAATGGTAAAACTTGCAATTGTGAAGGCTTAATTGAAAAATTGGACGATGACACCTACGTGAGAAATGGTGTCACAATGGAAAAGAAATTAAATATAATTAAGTCAGTACTTGACAAAGCAAGAGGATTAGGACTTGAGAACAAAACAACATATACAGAATTAGAAAAACTGTATGATGAATATGCTACCGGTGACAAAAGCGGAAGAAACAATTTTAACAAACTAAATGATTTTTGGAGCTCTACATGGCTATTTGGCGGAATTATTGGCACGTGGACAAATGACAACGAGCAAATAGATATGTGGATTGGCAAATTATACGACCAGATAGACAAAATAGAAAAAGAGAAAAAATAATCTAGAATATTAACTTTTGTAAAAATACATATACTCGAGCATATCTTTTTTGATATACTCGAGTTATGAATATTCAGACCAACTTTAACAAAATCGGACGCAGTGCTCTTGCAGCTTTGATGATAACATCAACTGTAGCTGGGCTTTCTTCCTGCGCCAACAGAAAACAAAACACAAACACGGAACAACCCGCTGATATAAGCTATGAAATGAACGACAGAATGTTAAAGCGACACGAAGTTCCATTTTTAAGCACTAACGACATGAGAAATATATTCAATGAATACGGCTTGTACAGTGGATCAGTCTATTTACAACAGCTCAATGATTTTGAAACTTTTACATCTCTTCCGTCACAATTGGTAGGTCAAATGTACAGCAAGATTTCAGAAAAATATCCGAAAGAAGTTATCAATCGTGAAAGCAATATCCCAGAGATTCAAGAATACTACAAAACTTTTGACAACTGGATTGAGTGGAAAAAGTTTTGCAGCGGGTTTTTGCTCGATAACCAAGGTTATTTGGACAAAATAACAGAAACCACACAAAAAGAGTTATCAAAACCTCAAGCTTTGAGCAATGAAGAATGCTCAACATATATTGATAAACAAGTTAAAAATCTTGATACAGACTTTGAGCAATACAAAGAAAAAGCAGACAAATTCAAGGCATCCCAGAGAGGAAACTCTTCCGTTGATATGGCAGAATTCCTTGCCTACAAACAATACCTGCTTGACAGTATTCTCGTAAGAAAAACTTACGAAAACTTTGGCTTGCTCAACAGCACAAAGGCTCAAAAAGAATATGAAAACATAATGCAATACGAAAGAGAAAATCATCAGCCAAAACCCTAAGTATTAACTTATGTTACATAAAATGTGCGAATACTGACACATTTTATATCTTTTTTGATATACTAATAGCAAATTTATTTGTCATAAATTTTATAATTATGTGAGTGTATATAAAGGAGAAAAAATGAAAATCTTAACCAACTGGAGCACAGCAGGCAGAGCCGCTGTAGCCGCAATGATGTTAACTGCATCTGCAGCAGGCGTAACATCATGTTTCAACAGCAACAACCAAAATTCAAGAAGCCAAATTGAAGATGTTTTTGTCAAAGAAAAAGTACAAGATATCTCTTACAACAACAACGAAGTATTGATTCACAGACACCTTGACAAATATAAAATAGAAGACAGTTATAACAAATGGTGCCAAGAGTATCGTGACATATTTCAAGAAAGAGGATTATATGGCGGAACTTTATACCTCCAAAGACGAGAAGATTTAAACCGCAACGTGTTCTGCTCCTTTTTGCTAAACAAACTTGCTGAAAAAGGCACTCAACAAGAATCCGACAGAATATACTCCTGGGATTCTAATGAGGAACATTATAATACTCCACTGCTAAAAGAGGCTTACAAATTAAAGCAAATAAATAAGCAGATGTCATATGAATTTGCAAATCCACGAGTAATTACTTGGGAAGACTTTAGTAATAATTATTTTACCAAATATATGCAAAAACTTGACAACGACTTATTTATAGACGGCAACCCGACTTGGCAAGAATGCTCAAACTATCTGGACAGACAAATCGCCGGTTTGGATTTTCTGTCACAAAGAGATTATGAAAAATGTAAGCGAGACATCGCAAAATTTGAAAAAGCTCAAAAGAAGCATGATGATATTGCAATAGCAGAATTGCTGGCTTACAAACAATACAAACTGGATACTCTAACATTCGTAAATATGTATAAGGAACTTGGTCTGTTAGACAGTTATGAAAATAGACGTATTTATGACAAATTTATAGAAGAAAAGTATTTCAGTCGTCCGAAAATAAACGAATAAATAAAAAGCCCTTCTTTTTAAGAAGGGCTTTTTTATTACAATATAATTCTTTCCAAAGCTGCAACAGCGTTTTCGATACTGTCATTCACGACTTGATAATCAAACTTTTTAGAATTTTCCATCTCTAATTTTGTTGATTCCAAACGTTTTTGTATCGCTTCTTCGGTTTCGGTGTGTCTTCCCCTCAATCGTGCTTCCAACTCTTCAAATGATGGCGGCAAAATAAATATCAACACCGCATCATTTTTCAAAGATTTGACATTCAAAGCGCCTTTTGTGTCAATTTCCAGAATCAAATTATCCCCTTGATTCAGACACTTTTCAACGTAATCCTTCTTGGTACCGTACATGTTACCGGAAAATTCTGCCCATTCCAAAAACTCATCGTTTTTAACACAAGTCTTGAACTCATCAGGCTCCAAGAAAAAGTAATTCACGCCGTGTTCCTCACCTTCACGAGGATTTCTCGTTGTACAAGAAACAGAGAGTTTGATTTCAGGATGTTTTTCCAAAAATCTTTTAATCACGGTACCTTTACCGACTCCGGAAGAACCTGAAATTACAAACAGTTTACCCATTCTTAATCCTCCATTCCTCTGAAACTTTCGTGAACAGTAGTACCATAATCAATATCTTTGGAAATTTTGCATTCCACAGGCTTTTTCACTTGTGTTTTATTTTCCGTACAAGGATTTTTAAAATCAGCTATAACTTCACCCGTAATATCCGGAATATCCATCTTATCAGTACAAATTTCGATATAGCAAAGTTTATTCATAATCTGGGTTACTTTCAAAGCTTTGTCAAAATCATCCGCCGTAGTAACTCTAGTTGACCAAACATCACCCTCAAACACACGTGCAAATTTTGAATAATTCATTGTCGCAATTTCATTAAACGAATCTTCCGGTTTTTCGCAGAGCAAACGTTCAATTGTGTAACCATTGTTATTCAAAACAATAATCACCGGTTTCAAACCGTATCTCAACATACTACCCAACTCCATCGCCGTAAGTTGGTGAGAGCCATCACCCGTAAACAAAATTACTCTCGAATTAGGATTTGCAACACATGCACCAAAGGTTGCCGGAGTTGCCCAACCAATTGAACCCCACAAAAGTTGAGCGTTCAAATCCACATTGCTTGGGAATTTTATCTTACTAACCCCTTGAGGAATAATCCCTGTTTCAGCAATGAAGATGTCATTTTCTTTTACAAATTCCTGCAAACGTGGATAAATATATTCGGAAGTTAAATCCCCTGTCGGAGCAAGTGTTTCAGCATACCCAATCTGCCCTTTTTCTATCACAAAATCACGTTTTTCAACCGTTTTAGAGAGAGCTTCTAAAACATCTGACATTTTTACATTATCAAACCTTTCGCCCTCAACATAAGTATAAGTTCCGTAAATTGCAATCTGCGAAGTCAATTTGTAAGGCAAATGGAACCCAAAAGAGTTTAAATCACCATACATTTCTCCAACCGCAATCAAACAGTCCGTTTCTTCCAACCATTTTTGCGCCTCGGGATTATCGTATTTTGAGAAATATGTCCCCAAATATTTTTCATAATCTGCATCAATAAGATTTGTACCCATTACAAAATTAGTAACAGGAATTCCGGATTTTTCCACAAACTCTCTGTATTCGATAACCGCATCAAATCTTTTAACAAGAGCATCCCCTAAAATAACAGGTTTTTGCGCACGTCTGATTTTATCCGCAATTTTTTGTACAAGTTTTTCCAACACAACAGAATCACTTGTCCAAGAATAATCGACATCCCTTTCGGAAATTTCCAAAGTTGCAATATCAAGCGGAATCGCAATGTATACAGGCTTCTTTTCTTTTACAAAAACTTTCAAAACCCTATCAATTTCTATTTTTGCATTATCTCTGTTGAGAAATGCAGTCGTTTCAACTACAGATTTGAACGCATCCTGAAACGCATACGGTTTAACATCCGCCAAATTGTGGTGAACACGTTTTTTATCCTCAATACATTTGGTAGCTGGAGCACCCACGATGTGAATCACTGGAACATTTTCCGCCATACTACCGGCAATCGCATTCATAGCACTCAATTCGCCTACACCATATGTCGTTACAACAGCGCCGTAGCCTCTTTGTCTCGCATAACCATCTGCTGCATAACCGGCATTCAATTCATTCATACATCCATACCAGTTGGTATTAGGATTCTTTTCGATGGCATAAAGTATATTAAAGTTGTAATCTCCCGGAAGCCCAAAATAATCATTTATTCCAAGTTCTTCCAATTTTTTTATTAAATATTCGGCTGTGTTCATCTCTTCTGTCCCCTGAATTTTTCATTAATGATATCAGAAATAAAGCTCACAGTAAATATCTTCAAAGTTTTTTTACGACAATCAAGTTTCGCTCATAGACTTCATCCAAAGGCAAAGTGTATTCCAATATATCAGCAACTTCGGCCCTCAGTTTTTTCAAAATTGGCTTTGCGACTTCCAACTCAGTCAATGCCTTTTTTGATTTGTAAGCAACAAAATACCCGCCTTTATTAAGAAGTGGAATTGCGTACGAAGAAATCTTTGACATATCAGCAACAGCTCTACTAATTATCAAATCAAATTTTTGCCCTTTAATATTCTCAACCCTGTCACAAATAAGCTCAAGATTTTGCAAACCGAGTTTATTTTTTATCTCGCCTACGGAATTTATCTTTTTTCTGATACTGTCTATACCAACAATATTTAACTGCGGAAACTCAATTGCAACCGGCACGCAAGGAAAACCACCACCGCAACCGATATCTAAAACCTTTCCGGTCGGGAACCCGTATTTTTCAAAAAAAAGTTTTATACCTAACGAATCATAGATATGTTTTTCATACAAAAATTTTTCATCATTTTTGGATATCAAATTGTGTTTCGAATTTTCTTCCAAAAAAGCTTGTTTGAATGACGTAAAATCAGAGTTTATATTAATTTTGTTTCCCATATCTATTCTCAATTTCCGTAAAATCTTTTTCCGACATACGCAGTTTCATATCATTGATTCTGCGCTCAATTTTGGACGAATCCACATTTTCAACACCGGCACGTGCCAATTTTAAAGCCGTATAGTACTGTTTCAAGGCATCCTTATGCTTATCCGGACAATTGTAGTAAAAATCACCAAGAGCAAGAGCCGACTGCATTATATAAAACTCTTCGTTTATAAATTCTGCACTTTGTTTCGCCTCTAATAAATATTTCAATCCCTCTTCGGAATTCTTTTTGTTCATAATTTTTGCGATATACGAAGCATTATAATAAATACCTTCATAATTATTATTATTTTTTTCAATCTCATAGGCTTTTTTGAAACAATCTAGCGCATCATCATAACTCTCGTTTTCGTAATAACAAGAGCCTAGATTTGAGTACGCAGAAGCTTTGTAAGGACTTTCACCACAAGCTATGCATTTGTTGTAATATTCAAAAGCCTGTTCCACTTCGCCTTTATCATCATTCGCCAAAGCATATTTAAAATACAATTCCGCAAGAATATCTAATTCAACATTTTCATCCAGTGAATCCAAAGCCTTTTTGTAATAAGAATATGCTTCTTCCGGATTATTCATATCAGAATATATGTTCCCCAATAGGGTACATGCACTAACCATAAGCGACTGAGGAGTATCAACAGAATAAATAACCTTCTTAATTGTTTCTACTGCTCTGGTATTTTTGTACATCTTGAAATACAAGTCCGTCATTTCATAATACAAATAATTCAGATTTATAAACTCTTTGTGCTGTTTATAATACGTCTCAACCAAATCATAATAATGACTTGCGCAGTGATAATCACCAATTTCTTTGTAAAGACGAGCCAAAGCTTCTCTTGCCTCAACCACAGTAGGCAAATCCAAATTTTCAAGGTCAAGAATTTTTTTGTATTCTTCAATCGCCTCAGTATATTTTTTCTCTATTGCTAAATCTTTTGCTTCTTCCATTCTTGATGCAACAGACAAATTCTGAGGTGCATTTGCCGGCATTTCTTCCGGCTTCTGAGGTTCTGCCGTCGTCTCTTCCTCTGCATTCAGACCGTGTTCCAAATCATAAATACATTTGTTATGGTATTCAATTTCCGCTCTCAACGCTTGTCTTGAAATAAGAATTTCTCTCTCTTTCAAAGATTCTTTCAATTGTTTTTCATAAATACCAATTATGTATTTATGAAGCCTTATCTCAGTTTTTTTAGGGATAGAAATATCTATTTTTTGCAGGAAGTAATCCTGCACATAAATTGTTTCACCTACCTGAAATATCATTAGGTTTGATTTTAAATACTCAATTGAAAACTCGTCATAAATA
>CAKVMU010000085.1 GCA_934773085.1 uncultured Candidatus Melainabacteria bacterium | reverse complement strand
TCGCAATACGTTCCAAGCCCATGCCTGTATCAACGTTTTTCTTTTCGAGCGGAGATTGGTTTCCTTCTTCATCTTGATAAAGCTCAGTGAAAACGAGGTTCCAAATTTCAACCCAACGGTCGCATTCGCAAGTATCTATACCGCAATTCGGGTCATCGCACTTGTATTGTTCACCTAAATCGTAATGAATTTCTGAGCATGGACCGCAAGAACCTGATGCTCCCGGAGGCCCCCAGAAGTTATCTTTCTTACCTTTTCTAATGATTCTTTCTGTCGGGACACCAATACTTCTCCAGATATCGAACGCTTCGTCGTCTGTTTCGTAAATGGTAATCCATAATCTGTTTTTATCGAGTTTAAGAACCTCGGTTACGAATTCCCATGCCCAAGGAATAACTTCTTTTTTGTAATAATCCCCGAAGGAAAAATTACCAAGCATTTCAAAGAAGGTGTGGTGACGTGGAGTTCTGCCTACGTTTTCGATGTCAGAATCTTTACCACCTGCACGAGCACATTTTTGGCATGACGTTGCCCTTGCCGGATCGTATGGTGACTTAACAATACCCAAGAAAATCGGCAAAAACTGTAGCATGCCGGCAGTTGTAAGCAATACAGTCGGGTTATCCGGCACGAGGCTGGAGCTTTCTACGACTGTGTGCTGATGTTTATCTTTGAAATAATTTAAATATAATTTTCTGATTTCATTTCCTTTAAGCATAACAAATTCCTTTAAAATATGTGCATTTCATAACTATTATAATTCAAATATAACGTAGTAGTAAAATTTGCTCTTTACAAAAAAATTTTATTTGGTAATATAGATGAGTAAACTAAATAACAAACTGATATTCCTCAGTAGCTCAATGGCGGAGCAACCGGCTGTTAACCGGTAGGCTGTTGGTTCGAGTCCAACCTGGGGAGTATTTTTATTACAAAAAAGTGAATGGCAAATGCCATTCACTTTTTTGTATTTTGAAGTCTGTGTTTGAGAACCAACAAAGGCGGAGCCTTCTTGGTTCGAGCGCGAACGAGCTGAGGCTGGAGTGTTTTTGCCGAAGATTAAGAATCTGCAGGCAAAACACGGAATTGCCGTTAAATGCGAGTGAGTGTAGATTATCAGAGAGATTGAGAAAAGTACCCCCGGAAGTTTGAGAATATTCTCAAACTTTTTACATTTTGAGGGAAAAATTTTAAAACTCTCTGATACAAATTCCAAAACTTACTGATAATTCATTCTTAAACTAACTGATACTTTTTTGATAAGTTTTGTGTCATATGTTAAAGATAAATTTCATTATGTCTTGTGCTCTCGTATTAAGTTCATATACAATAATGTTATGAATAAAGATTATGACATTGCTATTGAACTAAATGTAATCAGAGCCTATTTAGTTGAAGGGTGCAGCCACAGAGATATACAAAAAAATATTCTTGGTATTCCTGCTCCAAGCAGAGGTGGCGGATTTGTTGCAATGAATATTCTTCACAAATATGGCATATATGGTGAGCATAAGGCAAAATTAAAAGGTGTGTCAGAGGAAGAGTTATTAAAATATTTTCCTAACATAAGAACAAATATAAATTTTAGCGAACTGATCAAAGCAATAGCATATAGAAAAAACGCAATAGACAAAATGCAAAAACACGACTATGCTATGGAAGATTCAGATATAACAGAAAAGCTTGTTAATACAAAGCAACGTTTATATCAAAGTGTTTTAAGGGAAAGAGTATTGTCAAATTATCAGCATAAATGTGCTATCTGTGGTTTAGATAAAGATGATTTATTAGTATGCAGTCACATAAAACCTTGGGCAGAAGATAAATCAAACAGATTGAATCCGAGAAATGCGATCTGCTTATGTGTATTGCACGATAAACTGTTCGATAAAGGATATTTTTCTTTAGATAATGACTATAATCTGCTATTTGGTGAAAAATCTGATTCAAAAATTAAACAGTTATTTTACGGGTGTAAATTTAATGAACCAGATACAGAAGAACCTGATCTTCAATTTTTGTCATATCACAGATATGAAATTTGTGGTATAACCGAGTAACATATATTAAATTAATTGCTTTTTAAATATGTGAAAATTATATCCTGTATTTCCGTTTCGGAAAGAAAATCAACACTTGTTACTGCAGCATAGCGACGGAAATATTTTATACATTTTCTGACTAATTCAGAACTTATATTTTCATCAACTTCCTCTTTATATTTCTCTATTGCAAAAAGTATTCCGGTTATTACTGTTTTATTGCCGCAGAATGGTGTATCAAGAATATCTGCACATATTTGTTGTCCTGTAAATAATATTTTTGTTAAGTGGTAAGGATCGCCGTGATTTTCATCATATGTAAGATAACCTGCCCACCATAATCTTGAAATTGCATTCATTCTCATTATGTCTTTTTTGTTTGAAGAACAGAAAAAACGTTTTTTGATAGTTTTAATAGTGTCTTCCTGCTTGTCTTCGTCTTCCGGATTTTTTATCCAACGTGATATAACATATTCTCTGTATGTTGTATGGCATAAATATGACCATAAATATCCGTTAGTTGCTACTATCGGGGATAACATTTTTAAAGCATCATATATAATTCTGGTATTTACAACATCTAATGCATTTTTTTCTTCTGTAGTCATAGTATTTTTAAACTCTAAGTCAGACAAATTTGCACTTATAGCTGATTCTCCATAGTATTGTATATCCGGCAATATATTTTTCAGTTCGCCGTCTGAATTTGTATAAAAATCAATATTATTTTTTATACCTGCAAATAAATTACCATATACGGTTTCGTCAAAATATCTTAAATTAGCCATTAATCAATACTCCCTGTTTCATTTGATCCGTCAGCCAGACCGCTTAGTGTTTCCTCAAAATCAATTAATGCCGTTGAAACTATTTCCCCCAGTAGAGAACTGGCAACCGAAGTAGTTGATTTTCCTTCAAAAGATAATTTCTTTTCCTCAATTTTACTTTTAATTTGACGGTACCAACGTTTATCTTCATAACCTAATGAGGTATCATTATTTTGCTCATCAGATGCAATATAAAAAAGAGCTTCTGTTAAAGCAGGTAAAACTATTGCTGCAGCTAAATATTTATCTAAAATTTTTTGTGACCTGATTTTCATATATGATTCATAAGTCATTTTATTTAAACATATATTTATTTTTTCGGTGTCAGTTTCTAATATTACATCTATAGATTTTTTCAGATCTTCCTTTTTTATAATTTGAAAAATAGATGCAACAGGTCCTTCTAATTCACTGGAATCTAAAGGTAACGTATAACCCGGGTGCAATGCCAATATATCCCCTTTTCTTATATCAAATATTTGAGATTTAAAGAATAGCTCATTCAATTCAGCAGGATGAAAATTCTTAATATTATCTGTTGCAATGATGTAACCCTCTATTGATATCTTTTTTGCCAAATCGTTTTTCTTTATATTTATGAGCATCTCTTTTTTGTCACAAAATTCAAATATTTCACAATATGGTGTACCGACACTTTGAATTTTAATAATTACTTTTGCCTTTTCTTCTTTTACAAATTCAGCAAGGCTGCCACAATCAAGTTCGGACACGTTCTGCTTCTTCTTTTCCCACGAAAAACTGAGCAGTAACTTCATCAAGCTTACTTGCTAATTCAAGACGTTTCATTCTAATATTTTACATATTTTGCTGATATGCCAGTATACATTAAACTGCTGTAAATATAACAATTGCAATTGCAAGCATCCATTCTACATTCTTTTGTAAAAATCTTAGTATAGTTATTATAATCTCAATGATTAACCCCTATTTTGTGGCAAAGATTTTCTTATCTTTTCAGAAAGTTTTGATTCGATAAAACTTCTTAATTTATCAACATTTTTGTTATACAAGACACCTGCATACAAAATAATCAAACCTGTAATTAAAACAACACTTGTGAGCAGTGTTGTATTGTTTTGAATATTTTCAAACTCAAGATACATAATATATTCAATCATACCTAAGATGCCGATAATTGAAAAAGGTTTACGCTGAATCATCAAACCGATAAACATGTAAATTGAACTTAAAATAAAACAGATTAACTGGTCTTGTCTGGTTCCTATATCTAAATCATTAAGAAAGAATATTGCAAACATAAAAAATACTGCTGCGCCAACGAAATACATCCACTTTGAATAATCTGCTTTGGCTAATCTGTCTTTTATAAAACCGACTACACTCAGTCCTGCTCCGAAAATCATATTGCTTGTGAAAAAGATTTTAGGCGTAATATTTTTATACCCGTAAATAAAATCAACAATCGTTATATATATTGCATAAGAGCAGAAAATAGTCGGAACAGCCAGTAAAGATGCATTTCTGAATCTTTGTAAAACAGTATTCGCAACAATCGTTAAAGCAGACAATACAATTACAGGGAATCTACACAAATCCCAATAATTAGGAATTCTGTCCATATCAGAAAAATGCGGGAAAAATCCTGTCATTTTTTCAATATCCATTATAATCAAGCCGATTGCTGCAATAAAAAGAAAATATAAAATTCCTGCAGGAAGTTTTTCGTTTTTTCTCCACAGGAATTCTCCGACTCCGAGAAATAATGCTGCATATAAAGTTCCGAGCATTAATATCATTGCATAAGTGCTATGCTGAACAGTATCAGACATTAATGCAACCATTGCACACAGCATAATAAACCCGCCAATATAGTAAAATACTTTTACTACAGTCGGAACCTGTTTTGACTCATTTTCGTTTTGATTAAACAAATCAATCAGACTATTTTTCTGAGTTTCATTAATTATCTCTTTTTCAACTCCTAAATTTAAAACATGTTCAAAATCCATAAAAATTTCTCCTAAATAATCCGGTTATAGATATTTATAATTGTATCATTTATATCAATAAAAATGACCTTCTCAAAACAATTATTTTGGGCAATAAATTCTTTAACCGTGTTCATTGCTATATCACAAGCTTCTTCTGACGGAAAGCGATAAACTCCGCAGGAGATAGCTGGGAAAGCTATTGATTTGATATCATTTTCTTTTGCTAAGTTTAGTGCCGTATAGTAACAGGATTTTAGGAGTTCTCTTTCGTTAGATTTGCCTCCCGTCCATACTGGACCGACTGTGTGTATTATATACTTTGCAGGTAAATTATAACCTTTTGTAATTTTTGATTGTCCTGTCTGGCAGCCTTTAAGTGTTATGCACTCCTCTAAAAGCCCTTTGCCAGCAGCACGATGAATAGCTCCATCAACACCTCCGCCACCTAGCAAACTTCTGTTTGCTGCGTTTACTATAGCATCAACTTCTAACTTTGTAATATCTCCCTTTATAACTTCTATTTGTGCCATATTTAACTCATACTCCTGAATTTTGATTTTGCTAATTCATCTAAAATGTCCATAAAAGTGCTACTTTATTACTACTGCAGGAACCGTTTTCATAACACCATTTTTAGCATTGTATTGGTAAGTACCAACTTGTTTCGCACATTTTCCATTAGGAATGGTTATTTTTTGTTCATCATAAAAATGAGTATTTTCATCTCCTAATATTAGAACTAAAGTATCGTCTAAATCTAAAAAAGCATCCATTTTCTTTTGAGTATGAGCTAATGCAAGGTCTGATTCTAATGTTTGAAATATTTTTATCTGTTTTGCGTTATTTATGCATGCACCTTCTTTTTCAAATATAGTGAGCCCAGGGTAACCATCTCCACCATATTGATTGATTGCACCAATTAGCAAAATAATGATGAACATAGTAATCATTCCCGCAATAAAAATAAAAAAGTTTTTCATATTACATTCCTCTTTTTTGATTATATCATATTTTATTTAGAGAGGTGCCTGCTTAAGATTTTGTTTAATTTTTCCTTCTCACAACTTCCTGTTATGCTAAATCTGCACAATGGAATATCATATTTTTCAAAGATCATATTCTTTAATTCATCCCTTTTTGCATTTGGATTTTATATATTTGCATTTGTCAGTATAACATTGCTTTTATATGCAATCAGTTTTAACCAAGATGTTTACAAGGAAGTTTTTAAATATCCAATCTATTTTTATCCATTTTTAATTTATACATTAATTCATTGTTTCATAATTCTTATTATTTAAACTATTTTGGTTTAATATTAACTCCTTATCCCAATACAACCAGAACTTTAAACATTCTCAAACAAGATGTTTTTTATACAACCCTCGTACAAAAAGTTCCAATGTAATCCAACTTGCGAGCGTTTTTATTGCAAAAATAGCAAAAATTTTTTTTGAGTAGTTTTCAAAGAGTATGAAGATAACCCCAACAAATAACACAAGTTTTCAATCAAAAATTGTTTTTGTACCGTCTAGCGCATTCAAATCCGAAAACGCAAAATATTTTTATTGCAAAGAAACTAATGCGCTAAAAGATTCAATGACAAAAGCATGTAATGTTTGGACTGACGAAATAAGAACCTGTACCGGCGGTGGAATCGCCGATAAAGACGGAGTTTTAGGATTTCACTTTTATGACTCTATCGGTACGTTAAACAGAATTAAGAGCGAGTTTTCAAACTTAATTAAAACCTTGAATCAGACTTGCAAATCCGCTTTACTAATAGGCTCTAAAGATATGAAAAATAACATTTCCGCACAGATTTTTGACGCAACATTAAACGAAGTAGAAAAAGTCACAACACCATCAATATTCAAAGAATACACCAACTCCACATCCGAAAGTAATATTGCATTCTCAAGTGCTGATGATACTTGGCTTGTTAATACCAATTTTCTGAAACATCCGGGATTTTTGGCTTCTGCAAAAGACATATTATCCTTGGACGATTTAGTGAAAAACTTTAAAAAAATCCAAATTGCTCCGCAAGACAAGCTTTTTATTGAAAATACAGAAATTACACGTGAAATGTGTCCGGAAATATTTGTATAGCCTAGACTAAAAAGCCTCCGAATCGGGCACAAGTTTTATGATTCAGTGAGGGGCGGGATGACATGTCATCCCGCCCCTCACTAGATTAAACCTATTCTAAACTACTCTTCTGTTTTCGGTGTTTCCTCTGTTTTAGGCTCTTCTTTTTTTGCTTCTGCAACTTCAACTGTCACTGCACCAGCAGGTTTCATTGCCTCAAGACACTTAAGAATCTTTTTTGCTTTCGCATTAACTGTGCAAGTAATTATACCGCAACCAACCAATACTGCTGCTATAATAAACATAAGCAACACACCAATTTCATCGAAAACTGTGCTCGTGTTTACAGCCATAGCGGAGCAACAAACTAGCAGTCCTATCAATGTTAAAACATAACCCATATTACAACCCTCCCGCTGCAAGCATACTTCTTATT
>CAKVMU010000084.1 GCA_934773085.1 uncultured Candidatus Melainabacteria bacterium | reverse complement strand
TTCCATATCCACAAGCCCCTTGTTTTTTCGAAAATCGAATTTCCTTGAACGTAGATTTTCTTCGGCTTCCTCTGATGTTAAGCGTTCATCTTCAAATATTATATCAAAACCAGAAATTTTGTGTGCAAAATCTATACAATTCTGTGCTTGAAACCCTACTGAATCATCCATATTAACAGGAACACCAACAACTATTTTTTCGACCCCGTTTTCTTTTGCAATTTTTACAATTTGCTCAATTGCTTGCGCTTCAGGTTCTCTTGATATAAAAGAATGCGGAACCGCAATCACCTGTAAATAATCACTTAGGGCTATTCCGATACGTTTTGTTCCAACATCCAAAGCCATTACTTTATGCATTGTCTACCCACTTTGCTTCTATACTTGAAATTATCATATCTAACTGAAGGAGTTTAAAATCATCTGACTTTGGAGTCAATTTTTGCTCAAATAAATTTGATGCCTTTCTTTGATTTTTAAGAAGATATCTTTTGCCAATATAGAATTCATAGATACTCTTCCTCAAAATATTAGTTAAGAAAGCATAGTTTGTACCCAAAGAATAGAAAACTTGAGCCAATTCCTTATCGCCTTTAATATATCTCAAATATGCTGCAACATTGAAGATTACAATCATATATGCAAGCTCTTGAGCTGTATATACACTATCGTAATTATCAGCAATAAATTTGTCTAAGTCTACATTAAAATTGTTTTTCTTGAATTCATATGACAACTTATCTATAAAATTTTTAAATTCCGGAGATGTAATCTCATCAAAAAACCAGTTTTGAACATATTCACTCAAACACAGAGCATCAATTTCTTTTTGATTAAGTTCTTTTTTGTCTAACGGAATCTCCGGTTTTTTAGGTTCAATATCAAGAAAAATACTTTCCCAACAAATATATTCATACGGAAGCGATTCATTATTTAAATAAGAACTTTCTGCCGCTTGAGAAAGATAATATTTGATAATTTCCGGTTCTATCTCGTATTTTTCTTGATAATTATAGAATTTATCCACAATTCTATAAAAATCCCGTTCAGACATAGAATTGAAGCCAAAAGAATCTAAAATACCATATCTCGGATTAATTACTATCGCCAAGAATTGCAAAGTTCTATCTTTTCTTATTCTTGAGAATATTATCGCCAAATTTCCGTGACCATCAGGGAATGAAATATAGGACTTATACGGTTTTGACTCCTTTAGAATCCCTTTATAAAATTCTTTTGTATTATCAACTCTTATTCCTGATAACTTAAGCTCTGAGAGAGCTTTGTTGATTTTGGACTGCGTGGATTCGTCCACATGCTGTATTGCATTTTCCAGCGCATGAAAAGCCAGTTGCGACTTGGTTTTTGCAAGGATTTCCAGAGCAACGTCCCCGACTTTTGTATCCATATAATACAAGAAAACGGGAATTACAATGTTTGCAAGAGCGTCATTTGCGTAATCCTCATCAAGAGATTTTATTAACAAAATTTTATCTTCATCAGACAAAGCATTCAAAAAGTCCATAAAATCAATTTGCGCTTCCGGATTCATAATCGCAGTTTCCAAAAGTTCTTTTGTTTCCTTATTGATTAATTCATTAAACTTTTCAAAATATCCGCTTATAACTTCATAGTCAATCTTATTGCCCAAATCCTTTAACATATTAAAAGCAATCATTTTGATATGGTCATTGTATTCTGAACTCTTGATAACATTCCACAAATCGTCATTCAAGGTATCCTTATCAATCAATTCTGTTAACAACCAGCAAACCATAAGAGATTTGTGCTCATTTGCATTTTGAAGTTCTCTTATCAAAATATCTACAACAGCTTTTTTATCCTCAATCTTTTTCAAATCAGTTAATAATGAAGAATCAGGAACAAATGCTGTCTGCAAAGCGTTTAATGTCGCCAATATTTCTGCTTTTATTTGTATTTTATTCATCCAAACCTCTTATTTTTTCCAAAACATATCAAGAATCTTCTGAGATTCTTCAGACGGCATACAATCTTTCATTACAAGGTACTGAACCGCAACCATTACACACTCTGAACATATATTCACTCCGGGACCTTTAACCATTTTTAAGACTTCGGAAGAATTACGTCCACAAAAACTGCACTTTAAAACATCCTTTTCAGAAAACAAGCGTTCATCTCTTGCAGACTCTCTCGGTTTGCCTCCGCTGAAATCACCTCTGATGATGTTTTCATCCGTCATAAAGTTCTCTCCTTGTTAATCAATTCTAACTCAAATCGCAGCCTTACGCAATCTTTTGTCAAAGTTTTATGAACCTAACTTAAAGCCTCAAGCGCAGCTATTTTCATAAGTTTTACATCTGGGCGTTGTCCGGTCCATATTTCAATGGCACGTTCAGCTTGATATATCAACATGTCTAAACCTTCTATCGTTCTCAAACCAAACTCTTTAGCGGTTCTCAACAACACTGTTTTAATCGGATTATAGACTATGTCATAAACCACTGTATTAGGATTCAAATCAGCAAAGTCTTTTCTGTCCAACGGCATCTCATTAGCCATAAAGCCTTTCATACCAATCGGAGTTGCATTAACGATTATGGAAGACTCTTTTAGACTTCTTATATTCTGAATTTGATAGACATTGAATTCAATTTCTGGGAATTTAGCTCTCACATAATCCACTGCCTGTCTAGAATTTATTATATTTCTGGTATAAAAATCAATATTTTTAATTCCCTTTTCTGCCAAGCCAACAACAGCTGCTCTGGAAGCTCCGCCTGTGCCCAAGATACTTGCAGTCTTGCCTGCCAAATCAACATCACTCGGAATTGCAGTTTTAAATCCGTAAATATCAGTATTATACCCAATAAAAGATTTATCCTCTTCGACCTTGACCGTATTTACGCATCCTGCAATATTTGCATAATCATCAATGTCTTCCAAAAACAATGACATAGGTACCTTCAACGGAATTGTTACATTAAATCCGTTATAACCGTTCGCTTTTATATATTTAATTCGGCTTATCAAATCTTCCGGAGAAGTTTCCATTACATCATAAGAACCTTCCAAGCCTAAACTCTCAAACCCTGCTTTGTGTATTGCTGCTGATATAGAATGAGTAAGCGGATATCCGATTATACCAAGTTTATACATAGACCTTCTCCTCTTTTTTTCAAGTCTAATTATACACTATTTTATGTCAATAACGCAAACCCCGTCGCCGCCTTCAGCATCCTCACCAACTCTGTATTTAGCAACATACGGGGATGTTGACACAAAATCTCTTACCGCAGATTTCAAAGCTCCGGTTCCGTGACCGTGAATAACATAAACAGGAGAAAGATTTGCCAAACTTGCTTTATCAAGATAGTTTTCTAAATCATCTAATGCCTCTTCCACACGCTCCCCACGTAAATCCAACGTATTTGAGATATTATACTTTTTAAGCGTAAATGTTTCTTTTGAATAGTTTGGCAACGTAACTTTTTTCGCAAGTTCCGGATTGAACACAGCCAATCTGTCCTTCTTGACTTTAGTCTTTATCATTCCCATCTTTATATATAAATTTCCGTTCTTATCAGGAATTGACAGAACTTCCACCGGTTGGTTCAAATCCTTTATCATAACCGTATCACCAACAGCAACCTTGCCCCAATCCAACTCCAGATACTGTTCACTCTCTTCCAATGAATGCATATCTCCACGGAATCCCTGTTCCAACTTCGCCAATCTTTGATAAGAACGTCTTGCAACTTTTTCTGATTTTTCTTTTCTTAACTCAGCAAGAATTTCTTTAATCTCATCTTTTGCACCCTCAAGTTGAGTATCAAATCGGTCTTTTATTGCTTTTAAGGTCTTTTTCTTTGTTTTTTTATGCTCACTCAACTCTTTCTCATAATGTTCCTTAAGTTCACTTGCCTGCTCATTCAAGACCTCGGCTTCTTTCAAATTCACATCCAGTTGTTGTTGAGTGTTTTGCAATCTTTCAACAGCAAGAGTAGACGGGTCTCTTTGAGTAATCAAAAGCTCCTTCGCTTCCCATACCAAATTTTCATCAAGCCCAAGATTTGCTGATATAGAAATCGCATTACTCAGCCCCGGAATACCTATTATCAATTTGTAAGTCGGACGTAAAGATTCTGTATCAAATTCAACTGATGCATTTTTAAAATAAGGATCCGTAAATTCAAGGGTCTTCAATTCTCCATAGTGCGTCGTAATCACCGAGAATGCCTCTTTCTTGGCAAAGTCTTTTAATATAACTTCCGCTAATATAGCACCCTCTTGAGGGTCAGTACCTGCGCATAATTCATCTATAAGAATAAAGCTTTCGGAATTTGCTTGGTTCAAAATCTCAATAACATTCTTCATATGAGAAGAAAAAGTTGACAAACTTTGCAATATACTTTGTTCATCGCCAATATCTGCCATAATTTTTTCAAACGGATAGATATGCGCTTCCGCACAAGGCAAAAACATTCCGGATTTCATCATCAGTATAAACAATCCGACCGTTTTTAATGCAACAGTTTTACCGCCGGTATTTGAACCGGTTATGATAATAGATTTGTAGTCTCCGCCAATCAAGAAGTCATTCTCAACAATTTTGTCAACACAACCTATCAATAACGGATGTCTCATCAAATCAATTTTTACAAGTCTCTCTTTGCTCAAAGACGGTTCCACAGCCTGAATTTTTATTGCATATCTTGCTTTTGCAAAATGAAAATCTATCTCCGCAAGTGTTTTTTCTGTAGCCAATAATAGTTGCATTTCGTTACGGACTTCAAAACTTAATGATGTCAAAATTCTGATTACTTCCGCATAAATTTTGGACTTAACCTCTCTTATCTTGTTGTTTATAGGCACAATTTGAGAAGGTTCAATATAAAAAGTTCTGGCAGTAGCAGAAACATCATGAACAATTCCTGGAACTTTACTCTTTGAGGAAGCTTTGACCTGAAAAACAATTCTGTCATCACGCATTGTATAAATATTTTCTTGCAAATGAGATTGAAAATCAGGAGAATTCATCAAATCCTGAACTCTCTGTTTTAATGCAGATTCAGTATCACGCAATGATGAATACAAGCCTTTTAATTCCGGATTTGCATCCTGTCTGACCATACAATTGTCATCAAAAGTTTCAAAAATCCTATCCTCAAATGCCTTGTTTGAATACAAACTTTCAACCAACTGGTTCATAGTTGAATCCGTCACCAAATTTTCCTTTAGAAAATTTTTAACAAGTCTTGATATGCGCATAGTTTTAGCAATATCGACCAATTCTTCTTCTACAAAGTATTCGTTTTTTTCACGTAAAAGCGCAAAGTTTTGGATTTTATCAATCGGAATATCACCCGCTAAGTCCAAAACATCCTTTGCCTCCTTTGTAAAACGAATCTGTTTTTCAATATCTTCAACCCTAACAAAAGGTGTTAAATTAAGACACAATTCCCTTGACTGATCCGTTTTGGCATAAATAGCAAGTTCAGAGAGAACCTTATCGTATTCTAAAGATTTTTGTGATTTTTGGATTATACTCATAATTGAGATTATAAACAGAACAAAAAACGAACGCAACTTAGACAAGAGTTGAGTTCGACAAAATATTCTATTTTGTAAAAGATTACTCTCTCCGTTATGGACGGACTTTAAAGGTGATACCCCAGTGTCACTTGAAAGACGTAGGGCTGGAAAAACGTAGTATTCCCACCACAAAAATGTCGTCATGCTGAACTTGTTTCAGCATCTTATCAGTCTCTAGTCCAACGCCAAACTGGTTAGGTCCTGAAATAAATTCAGGACGACATGTTATATTATGTTTACCCCTGTGCGTAGCCCAACCCAGTTTTTTGGCTGAGCGAAGCGAAGACGTTGTGAACAATTGCGTGTTTCTTCTTTCTTTTCGGACTTTTCTTTCTTCTTGCCTCGCAAATAAGAAGAAAGAAAAGTCCAAATAATCAAAACAATGTATATTTCTATGCTCACAGTAAAAAAATAAAATGAAACATGTTAAATAAAAAAATAAATAACAAACAAAACCTTCGCTTATAATCCAATCTTAATAAAAAAAATAACCTGCCCATTTCTGAGCAGGTTATCAATTTTGTTAATCCTTGGATTATAACTTAGAAGCAACCATCTTAGTTGTTTCAGCCAATCTTGTAGAATAACCCATTTCGTTATCATACCAAGAAATAATCTTAACTTGGTTTCCGCCCATAACTCTTGTTAACAAAGCATCAACAGTTGAAGATTGTGAAGTACCAACGTAGTCAGATGATACCAACGGTTCTTCAGTGTAGCAAAGAACGTGTCCATCAGCACCTTCTTTAAGAGCTGCGTTAACTTCTTCAACAGTTACGTCTTTCTTAAGTTCGAATACAACGTCTACCAATGAAACGTCTGGAGTAGGAACTCTCATAGCGAAACCATCCAATTTTCCTTTAAGTTGTGGCAATACAAGAGCAACAGCCTTAGCAGCACCAGTCTTAGTAGGAACAATGTTCAAAGCACCAGCTCTAGCTCTACGAGGGTCTTTGTGACCAGCATCCAAAATTCTTTGGTCGCCTGTGTATGAGTGAACTGTTGTCATCAAACCTTTAACAATACCGAATTTTTCATCGATAACTTTAGCTACAGGAGCTAAGCAGTTTGTTGTACAAGATGCCATTGAAATAACGTTGTGTTTTGCAGGATCATATTCGTGATCGTTAACACCTAAAACGATAGTTTTATCTTCGTTTGTAGCAGGTGCAGAAATGATAACTTTCTTAGCACCAGCATCGATGTGTGCATGAGCTTTTGTTGCATCTGTGAAGAAACCTGTAGATTCAACAACAACTTCAACACCTAATTCTCTCCAAGGTAATTGTGCAGGATCTTTTTCAGCAAAGAATTTAATCTTCTTACCATTAACAATAATACCTTCTTCATAAGCTTCTACTGTACCGTCGAATTTACCCATAACTGAGTCATATTTGAAAATACGAGCAGCGTCTTCAGGTTTCAAACCTGGGTCATTGATTGCAACATAATCGATTTCATTGAAGATACCTTCTCTGATTGCTGCTCTCAAAGTGTTACGTCCGATTCTTCCGAATCCGTTAATTGCTACTTTTACCATAATTTTCACTCCTTCTTATTAGTAAAATTATTTCTCTTAACTCCCTAATCGTAAATCAAAAACATTTTGTAATCAATCATTGAATTATTAATTTTTTGTTAATATTGTTTTTCAAAAGCAAAAAGAAATCGGGATGAACTTTTGTTTAGCGCACCCCGACTTCTAAATCACTTAGAACTCTTACTCAGCCTTTTTTGTTGGTATTCTCATTGCATAGAATGAACGTACTACAAATATAAGAGCCAAAACTAACAAAATCC
>CAKVMU010000083.1 GCA_934773085.1 uncultured Candidatus Melainabacteria bacterium | reverse complement strand
TCATCAATAATGGAACACCCCGAAGTTAAAGGGAAAAGAATTTGTTTAAAACTCGGAAGTCTTGATTTAAAACAATCTCAGCTTTTGAGTATTAAAGCACTTATAGAATCAATGGATGCTGAAATCGCATTCATCGACACAACTTCCGAACAAACAGAAGCTTCTGCCGTAAGCTTGGGAATTCAACTTTCCAAGATGGGTGAAGATGTTGAAGTTGCTTCTTATAAAGCTTCTGAGACAGAAATCGAAGAAGAGCCGGTAGTTGTAAAAGAAGAAGTTCCGGAGGAAGAAAAAACAGTAGAAGTTCACGCAGATACAGCACCGGAATTTGAGCCTATCAGTACTTTGGAAGGAATTGAAGATACTTACACAGAGCAAACAACTCAAGAACTTTCAGAAGTTATTCCGTCTGAACATTTTGATTTTGAAACACTTGCTGCTAACGAAGGTTTATTAACCGGAGATGAGGTTAGCAAATATATTCTTCTTGATACAGGAGATGTTCTTCCCGAAAACGCAGAAGAAAATGATGTTGACACAAAAAGCCTTCCAACTCTTTACTTGAACCAAACTTTGCGTTCAGGTCAAACAGTTATGTATGAAGGAAACATTTTAATAATTGGTGATGCTCATCCTGGAAGCGAAATTATTGCAGACGGTGATATCACTGTTTGGGGCATTCTTGGCGGAATCGCCCACGCAGGAGCAAAAGGAAACTCTTCGGCTAAAGTAAGAGCTCTTAAATTGAATGCAATTCAATTGAGAATTGCCGGTTTGTACGCAAGAAGAAACGACACATTGAACGTTCCTTACGTACAAAAAACGAATGAGTTTACCCCTGAAGAAGCTCTGATTGAAGAAGGTAAGATAGTAATTTATAAAAAGTTAAGGAGAGATTAATGACCGGTAGAGTTATCGTTATTACATCCGGAAAAGGCGGAGTAGGTAAGACAACGACAAGTGCTAACATAGGTACTGCTCTTGCAAAAGAAGGCTACAAAGTTGTTCTTATTGATACCGATTTAGGATTAAGAAATTTGGACCTATTGTTGGGTCTTGAAAATAGAATTGTATACACAATCGTTGACGTTATAGAAGAAAGATGCAAGCTTAAACAAGCTTTGGTTAAAGATAAAAAGAATCCTAATCTTTCATTGCTTGCAGCTGCTCAAACCAGAGATAAATCAGCGGTTAACGCAGAACAATTAAAAGAAATTTGCGATACTTTAAAAGAGAAGAATGATTTCATCTTGGTAGACTGCCCTGCAGGTATCGAACAAGGCTTCCAAAACGCAGTTGCCGGTGCAAGCGAAGCTATCGTTGTTACCACACCGGAAATGTCTGCTATTCGTGATGCTGACAGAATCATCGGATTATTGGAAGCAAAAGAAGAAATTAAAAACTACAAACTACTTTTAAACAGAGTTCGTCCTAGCCTTATCAAATCAAAAGAAATGATGAGCGTTGAAGATGTTGTAGAAATCCTTTCTTGTCCGCTTATCGGTATTATTCCGGAAGACACAGGTATCATTACATCAACAAACAAAGGTGAACCTATCGTTAACGACGAAGAAGCTCTTGCCGGCAAAGCATACAGAAATGTTGCTAAAAGAATCCTTGGCGAAGAGGTTCCGTTCCTTGATTTAGATGAACCAAAAGGTTTTATGGCAAAGGTTAAAGACCTCTTTGCAAAATTGAAAGCGAAGGTGTAAAATGGGACTTTTCACCGATATTTATAACACAGTAGCTAAGTTCTTCCGCCAACAAGATGAGCAAGCTGAAGGTGATGCCTCTAAATCGGTTGCTACAAACAGACTTAAACTTGTTTTAATGCAGGATAGAACAAATTTAACACCTAAAGTCCTTGAACAAATGAGGGGCGAATTGGTTGATTTGCTTTCAAAATACTTAGAAATGGACAAGGAGTTGCTTGAACTTAACTTTGAACAAGAAGGAGATCAAGTTGCATTGATGCTTTCCATTCCGGTTATCAGAGCAAAGGATGAAGAAGAAATTCTTGCTGCAATCGAAGAAGTTGAAGAAGATATAGAGGAAGATGGCGAAGAAGACTCAGAGGAAGACTCAGAGGAAGACTCCGAGGTAGATGAAGATTCTGAAGAAACATCTGATAATGAAACAGAAGAACCAACTGAAAAAACTTCTAACAACGAAGAGCCTGAACAAGAAGAAGCGCCAAAGCCTAAAAGAAAACGTAAAAAAGCTTCTAATCCGGAAGAAACTTCCGAAGCAGAAGAAAATCAAGATATTAAAGAAGAGGTTTAATCCTCTTCTTTTTTTAGCTTTTGAACCAACAAAATTAACGGGATAATAATTATAGAAGCAACCGCAAATATTCTAAATGCATCAATGAATGCAGCCAAGTTTGCCTGTTGCTGTAACAGTTGGTAAACCATACCTTTCCCCATATAATTTGCTGTCGCTGGGTCAACTGAGGATGAAAAAGCCCCTGCGATAGTTTGAACCCTTTCTACAAAAGGTTGATATGTATCGTGCAAGTGACTAATCAACATATATTGGTGTTTTTGCGCCCCTCTTGAAAGAAGTGTCGCAACAATTGACGTACCAAACGCACCACCGATATTTTTCAATAGGTTCTGCAACCCGCTCGCATTTGTCATTTGCTCAACTTTAATTGTAGCCATGGATAAAGTGATAATAGGAATCATTGCAAGTCCCAAACCAACACCAAACAAGAAGTTTGGAATAGCAATATTCATGGTTGAAATTTGAAGGTTCAAATCCCCTAACATCCAGCTTCCACCGCCAATACACAACAACCCTATCATTACAAGAATTCTGTTATCTATAAGGTTTGCCATTGTTGCGCATAAAACCATTGCAAGTAATGCGCCCAAACCTCTTGGCATCATTGATAAACCGCTTTTATAAGCATCATAACCCATTAATGATTGCAAGAATTGCGGAAGAATTGCCAAAGATGCCAACAAAACCGCTTGCATAACTATCTGAACAGCCGTACCGATTAAAAAGTTTTTATCTTTAAACACTGACAAATCAACCAAAGATTCTTTATTCTTTAACTGAGATACCAAGAATGCAAACCCAGAGATGCAAGATAATGTGGTCAACCAGCAAATCCAAGGTGCATTAAACCAGTCTGCATTATTTCCTTTGTCCAACACAATTTGCAATGTCAAAAGCCAAACACAAAGAGTAAAAAAGCCAAAACTATCAGTTTTAACTCCGGTTTGTTTTTGTGCATAAGGCGGGTCGTATATGAGGACTTTGGACAACCACAAAGCAATACAGCCGATAGGCAAGTTAATAAAATAAATAAACGGCCAAGACCAGTTTTCCGTAATCCAACCACCAAGTACCGGCCCAACAATCGGTGCCAATACAATTACCAAACCAAACATGGCCATTGCTTTACCACGTTCTTGAGGCTTAAAGTTTTCAAGCAAAATTGCCTGAGAAATAGGCAACAACCCCCCACCACCAATACCTTGTAATATCCTTGAAAATATCATTTGTTCCAAGTTTTTTGAAAGACCGCAAAGTCCTGAAGCAATTGTAAACAATAAAATACTAAGCATAAAAAAGTTTTTTCTGCCAAGCACCTTACTGAACCAACCAACCATCGGGATAACAATACCGCTGGCAATCAGATAAAAGGTCAAAATCCACATTGACTCTTCACGGCTGACAGAAAAACTGCCCGCCATATGCGGAAGCGCAACATTTGCAATTGTTTCGTCTAACACAAACATAAATGCCGCAGCCATTGTAGGTAAACACGCCAGCCACGGGTTTATATTAACATTCTCTTCATTCACATTTTCCATACGAAAATACTAGCACAAGTGTGTTGCATTTGCAACATGTTGTTTTAACAACAATTAGAATCTTGTATACGAACCAATTACTCTTACACTCTTTGAATACGCTTCCAAATCAGTTAAAAGATTCTTGATAACATCATCTTTTGCGTGTCCGTCAAAATCAATAAAGACAGCCTGTTCTTCCGCATTATTATTCATCATTTTGGAATTTATTTGAGTAATGTTTATATTGTATTTAACAAATACTTGCACTACATCCATCAAAGCACCTTGTCGGTCTGTCAAGAACAAAACGATACTTGTTTTATCATGTCCGGTAGGCTGTGTATCGCCGTCACCAATTACAATAAAACGTCTATTATTATCTTTATCGTCCTCAATATGTTCTCTAAGAACGTTGAGATTGTATAGCTCAGCAGTTTTATGAGTTCCGATAATAGAATAAGTAAGGTTATAGTTACTCAATTGTCTGGCCGCATCATCCATACTCTCTGCCACAACAATATTAAGCTGTCTCGGCATCTCATCTCGAACAAATGTTTTACACTTTGCCAAAGCATTCGGATTCGCAATCAAACCCATTATGCTATAAAACTCTGTTGTTTTTGAAAGAATGCAATCGTTTACAGGAACAACCGTTTCTGCCAAGATTTGAATATTTTGGTTCTTTGTCATAATAAGGTTATCAATTGTTTCTCTTATTATCCCCTTATAAGTAGTTTCAACAGGCAAAACCGCAATTGCATTACAGTTTTCATCCACATAGTCAATGCATTCCTTAATTGAAGTCAAAGAACGTTGATAAAGGTACAAGTCGTATTTTTGAAACAACTTATCTTTCGCTATTTCAGAATAAGAACCGCCCTGCCCAAGGCATATAACCTCATTAAAATCTTTAAACATAATAAACTCCGTGATTTTCTTACAATTATATCAAATATAATAAACCGATAATTGGCGGGGCAAAAAACTTCTTTTTTTGCCCCGCCATTTCTCTAAACCTACACTATGATCTACCGATTTCTGTCGCCCTTGATGCCATTGAACGAGATATGTTAACAAGCGCCAAGTTGGCTTCATATGCCCTTTGCGCCATGATTGCATCTGCCATATCAACCATGGCATTGACGTTTGATGATCTTATGTAACCGTTTGCATCTGCATCTGGATGTCCCGGAGCATATATTCGTTCACCGACCGTTGGGTCTTCTACACAACCGTTGAAAACGACTCCACCTTGAAGATAAGGCAATGCACCTGTTCCAAAAACATCGTTCTTCATAACATTCATCAAGCCATGAAACGAAATATCTTCAGAAGCATTCAGAACCGGAATTCTACGTACATAATTCGGTGTATCTACGTTTGCAATGTTTTTTGCGTGTATATCTAATCTGAGTCCGTGCGCTCTTAAGGCATTGGAACCTATATTCATTGATTCAAGAATACTCATAAGTTACTTCCTTTCATTCAGCCAAATTACTTGCCGACATTAATAACAGTTTTCATTTGAGTTATTATATTTGACATTCTTCTTGTTGCCATTGTGTACATCAAGGAGTTTTTCTGCATTTCAGAAAGTTCTTGAGCAATATCTATTTCTTGCTCTCTTCTGTCTTCAATAACTCCTGATGGGCCCAGTGCAGTTGACAATTTTGTTTCAATCGGACTATTCATCGTTCCCAAATATTGTGAGAAATCTATGTCACGTCTTACATACCCTGGAGTATCCACGTTAGCAATATTTGAACCCAAAGCCCTCTGTCTTTGTGAAATCAAATCCATCATTAATGTTGTTTTACCCATTGAATCTAAACTTGTGAATGTCATTTTTATTCTCCTTTAATCAGGATATCCTATTCACGGATATTAATAGCCTTATTGTACATGTCATCAGCAACTTTCATAAGGTTCATACTCGCAATCATTGAAGTATTGAGCCTCATCAAATCATTCAATTCATCATAAATATTTGTATTGGATGCTTCGGTTGCGTATTGCTTAATATTCTGATTTTCTTTAACAATTTTTGGTTCGCCGGACTCTTCCGTAGTAACCATTTTGTTGTTATGTCCTTGTTCTAATGATTCCGGAGAATCAAATTGAACAATCGGAATTGTACCGATTTTTTCCGGCAAAGAACCTGCGTTATCATAATTTATAACATCACCGTTCGGCTTTATTTCAAACTTATATGAATTTGCAGGAATTTTGATTCCGTCACCAACCATCCAATCATCAACCGTAACCAAATAACCGTTTTCTCCACGTTTTAGAGAGCCGTCACGAGTATATTGAATCTCTCCATCAGGAGAAACTACAGGAATATATCCTTCTCCGTCAATTGCTATATCATAAGGATTCTTACTTACTCTGATAGATCCTTGAAGAGCATTTGTTCTGATTGCACCGTCAACATAACCGTCCTCACGGAGAATTTGTTCAAAACGGTTCGTTTTATACGCTACAGTGTTGTAGTTTGCAAGGTTATTAGCCAAATAACCCAGTTTTTCAAACTGAATAGTTGAATTATTTATACTTTTTCTTATTACTGCTTGCATGTTATACATAATTTAAGCCTCCTATGAAGTACTTCCAAGCTGACTTATAACCTTCTGAAGGTTTGAACTTTCGAGCATAAAAATTTGTCTGTTTGCTTCAAAATTTCTGACTACAGGTTTTACAGCCAAGAACTCGTTTTGCAAAACAACGTTAGAGTGTTCGTTGTAACCTTGTTTTACATCCGGATTAAGAACAGCCATACCGTTTGAATCTACAATTCCCAAATAACCTGCATCCACAAGTGTTTCGGATGTTTTATCAAACACACTTATTTTTCCTTTTGTATTAATAACAACTTGAGAAGCATTGTCCGGAACGACAGGGAGCTTAATTGGCATTCCTGCATCTGACAAAACCGGATTGTCTTCCAAGTCAACAAGATTACCAACTTTGTCCAATCTAAACCTGCCGTCACGAGTAAGTTTTACACCGTTTGGAGTTTGGATTTGAAAATAACCTTTGTTTGCCATTGAGATATCCAGCGGGTTTTTAGAAACCATGATACGACCGACTTGGTCATCAACAGTTGATGAAAGCCCGTGTATACCGATATATTCAGAGAAAGATGAAACAACAGGTTCTCTACGTTGGAAACCAACTTTGTCAAAACCCGCAACATTCTCGTTAATCATACCTATGATTTCACTTTGGACATGCATTGCTCTAATAGAAGCTTTCATGCCTTGTTCGCAAAATCTGACACCGCCATTTATTTGCATAATGTTACCTCATTTCTCCCATGGTAATCGGTTGATTTAGAAATATACTTTAAAAAATATTGATAAAATCATCCGATTGAGGGAGTTTAGCATGTTTATAAGAAAAATTTTATAAAAGTCAAAGATTTGAGTTGACAATAAAATTTGTTTCCTATATCATTGATTCTGTTGCCGGTATAGCTCAACGGTAGAGCAACGGTTTTGTAAACCGTAGGTTGTAGGTTCGATTCCTATTACCGGCTTTTTTGATAAAAGAATAGTTCCGACAGCTTGCCCTTGTGGCTCAGAGGTAGAG
>CAKVMU010000082.1 GCA_934773085.1 uncultured Candidatus Melainabacteria bacterium | reverse complement strand
AGTACAGCCAAGTTACGGATGCAGATATGATTATTCTTGTGCGTAAGGTAGAGGAGCTTCAACAAAAAGTTGTTGACATGTATTACGATTATATGACAGCTAGGGAAATGTATAATATGACGACGGCTAGTGTTGAAAAGTGTCATAAAAATTATTTGGCTGCGCAAAAATCGAAAAAAGAAGTAGTTTTGATTACGGATACTTTTTACAGAGAGGCTTTGGACGAACAGCAAAAAGCTAGGGGAAGCTTTTTTGAAAAACGTTCCAGATTGGAACAATTGGTCGGAAACGACGTGTTTAGGGATTTTGAAGGGCAAGTCGATACTCGTGAAGGCGGGAAAGAAGCTAAGTGAGCGGATTTCGGCTGTTTAGGGTTTACAATTTTTGAAAACCGTGTTAATCTGATAGTAACAGGATTGAAAAATGTTTCAAAAAAATCTGGCAGTAATGAATAACCCAGCCTTGAAGAGAAGACTGGAAAGGATATCCCCAATTGAAAGCAAAGCCGGTGTTTCTTATTGTGTTACACCGTCAGGTGACTATGTTCTTTTGAAGAATGATTTGCCTGCGGATGACTTGAATAACCCGAGAGAAGCCATCAAAAAAATGCTTTCAAACAATATCAAGAATGAAATGAAAAAAAATGACATCATTGTCGTGTTTGGTATTGGTTTGGGGTATATTTTGGATGAAGTATTCAATACTTATCCGTCAAGAATATACTTGTACGAACCTGATGTAAATCTGTTGCATTTCGTTTTGAGCAATGTTGATATATCAGAACATCTTGCAAGTGGCAGGGTTTATATTACAAATGACATAAATGAACTTGTTAACAAACTTTCTGCAACATATATTACCAAAGATAAAGTTGAGATTGTGTATTTGCAGAACTATGCAGTAGCAAGAAACAAAGATTTGTTGATGTTAACTCAAAAAGTATATGATGCTTGTAAGAGCAAAATGGTGGATGTTAACACAATTACCAGATTCTCAAAAATCTGGATGGCAAATACAATAGAAAATATTGCAGCAGTAAATGATGGCACTGCATACAGATTGGCGGACTTAGAGGGTAAGTTTATAGGTCAAACAGCTTTGATTGCTGCAGCAGGGCCTTCTTTGAACGACAATATATCTAAAATACAGGCAAATCGTAGCAAGTTTGTTATTTTTGCAGTTAACAAATCGCTTAATTATTTGCTTCAAAACGGTATTATTCCGGATTTTGTGGTATGTTTGGATGCGCAACATATGGATTTAACTATCGGTAATTTGGGTGACAGATTGTCCGGAATCAACTGCATTATGGACATACGTTCCGATAAATCTCTGATGAAATACGGATTTGGAAAGGTGTTTGTCAACTTTGCCGAAACTGATTTCTTTATGAAAAAACTTGCAAAGTATAACGACGGCATTAAATTCTATGAATCAGGAGGCTCAGCTTCAACGCTTGCTATGACTGCGGCTATAAAACTAGGGTTTTCGAAGGTCGTTTTAGCAGGTGTGGACTTGGCATTTAAAGACAATGTTATTTATACCACAGGTGAAGTTATGACAAGGATTGCGCAAGATGAAATAAAAGTTGATTCTGCGAGAAAATCTCTTGTTAAGGTTCGTTCAGTAAACAATACTCCTGTATATACGAGAGGTGATTATGAGGCATTCATTCACCATATAGCGGAATTAATAAAGGAACTCAACTACTCGGAAGTCTACAATATAACGAGTTTTGGTGCATATATTGAAGGTGTTAAGAATGTTGGGTTTGATGATTTGAACCTTGTAGCGTTAGCATCAGTTCGTCCGATAAGCGATGCTCAACCGTTTAAGTTGGAATTAAAAGACTTTATGCAGGATGAGTTTTGCAATATCAACGCAATAATTTCAATGCTTTCTAAAGGGGTTTTCTCTACAGCGCTAGTGTCATCTATTGTTAAATCGGTTATGGTTTATCAATATATGCAAACAGAAGTCTTGAATGTTTTACAAAAAGACTTTGAGCCTGATTTAGCGCAGGGATTTATTGATAAAACAAAATTGGCGATAAAAACTATTGTTGAATTGTTGCAAAAAAACAAGTTGATTTAGTGAATCATATAAGTGGCATTGTTTCCGAGGACTTTGTCTTTTAGACGTTTGAAGCCTTTTCCGTATATGTATTTCATCTGCTCAACCAGATTTTCTTCCACATCTATAAGGTACATATCGTGTACGATAAATTCCTTGATTATAAAAACGATACTTTTATTTTTTGTCCAAATGATATTTGTATCAGAGATGTCATTTTTGTATGAGGAAATTTTACCGACAATTCCTTCTGAATCATCTGCCGCAACGATTATCATTCTTCCTCCGAGAGAAAGTTCAATGTCTCTTGCAAAGGCATGTTCAAAAACGAGTCCGAATTTTGATGAGAAGTTATCATATCCTACGATTCTGATTTCGACGTTTCGGTTGTATGCATCCAAAAGGTCTTGTTCAAACAGTTTAAAATCTTGCGACCAAATTTCAATATAAATCTCACGCTTTGCGTTTTGTATAACCTCTGAAATCTTGCTGCGAATATTTTTTGTTCCGTTCACGGTAACAATTGGTTCATTGTAATTGTCTTTTACTTCCGGCAAGTGTTTCTCGAGATAGCCGATTGTTGAATTCATCTTTCTTTGATAGCTGGCAAGCAGTTGTTTCGGCTTAATAGGAGTGTATGAAGTCGGGTTTGTGTTTGTGGCTGCAACAATATTCTTTTCTTCAAGAACTTTTAAGGTATCATAAGTCCTTGATTGAGGAATGTTTGCAAGTTTTGCAACTTCGTATCCGGTTGCCGGATATTTCTTTAACAAAGAAATATAGACCTTAGCTTCGTATGAGTTAAAGCCTATTTCTTTAAGTTTTTCAACCAAATCTGCCATATTTAGATTTTATCAGATTCTTCAGACTCTTGCAAACTATTTTGAAGTTGGTTTTTGTATTCCAATATTTCTTTGAAATGAGCATTCATTTCTTCACGCTGTTTGTTTGCGTTTGAATCCTTCAGCAGTGGAATTTGGTTAGCAATATTCATTATTGTTGTGCTAGACTGCAGAATCTCGTTAAGTCCGTTGATTTTAGTTTGAACAGAATTTGCGATTTGTTCTTGCGCTTGATTTATCAAAATTGTGAAAATTAGGTGCTTTTGAGCATTTTCATTCTTGTTGCAGTTATCTTTGATACTGTCAAGAGTCTTTAGCATTATTGATGTTGTGTCTTTGTCTATTGAATATTTTTTCGCAAGTTTTGTTGTAACTTTTTTAAGAGAATTCAATATCGTCAGAAACTCAGAGTCATCTGCTTTTAGGATATCAGTAGCTTCAATAAGATATGGAGAAAAATCTTGTTTGAAGCCTTCAAAATTATTTGCAATTTCATAAGCATTTTTGAACAAACCTTTTATGTCATCAAAGTTAATGTTGTGGTAGAGTTCGTTGATATATGCATCTCCGATTCCTAATTTTTCGATAAACATAAGTGCTGTGTTAAACTGATTGTCTAATACTAGCTTGTTAACCATAACTCCTATTATCTGATCAGAACCCATTGTCATTGTGCCGTCTTCAAGTTCGATATTATAGTTGTCGAACAGAGACTTAGCGTTTAATTCAACTCCGTCTTTAACTGCATCCATAAGGATTTCTTCCATTTCTGCAAGTTTTGCGAAGTTCAAACCTCTTTTAAGCAATGTCTCTAGAGCACTGTTATATGGATTTAATTCGGAATCTTTTGCACAAGATTTAATGTAGGTTTGCAACAGTTCTTCCGGATTTTGGAGAATATGGTATCTTGTGAATTCTTCATATAATTTATTTCTAAGAATTTCAATTTGTTCCGGATTATTTCTGATATAAGCTTGTTCAAGTTTGTTCATTGTTTCGTAAATATTTGCGTGGTATCTTCTCTGAACAAAAGTTGTAGCAAAAGCCTTTTTGTTAACGTCAATTTCTTGCTTGTCGTTTTTCTTGGCGAGTTCCAGAACGTTTTTAGGTGAAGTGTTTTCAAAGTCGGTTAATCTTTGTATGATTGGTTCAATCAAAGCTTTGTATTCACTCCAAGGTGTACCTTTCGGTAATTCTAAAGCTTTTTCAGCACATTCCAAAATGTCACTTACACTTGTATCATCAAAATTCAATGTTATTAATGAACCCAGAATGTAGTTTATATTTTTGTACTGGTAATCACTCAAAATGCTGTCATCGTCCAACTTCTTGACATAATTCGCCAGTCTGTGAGCAAATCCGTAGTTTTGAATTTGTTCATCAATGGTTCGTATTGTAGAAACATTGTTGTTCAAAATGTTGTCGAGACTGTTAAATGATGTCATTAACAGTTCGTCAGTTATGCATCCTGTTTTTGGGTAGGCAGGATAAGCACCATATTCTGAAATGTTTCTGCCTTTGTATTTGTTGAATAATTTTTCAAATGTCAAGTTTGCCAAAGAGTTAGAAATCTCTCTGTAAGTTGTGTTAAAGTTATACACTGTTTTATAAAGTGCCAAACGGTTGAATTTTTCTAGTTTATAGTATACGTTGTATTCTTCACTGTTTAGCTCCGGAACAATGGAATCGTAGTACACAGTGTTTAAGAGAGCAGTGTTTGTCTCTTCATCAAAGTGTTGAATTTTTTTCATAACATCGAATCCGGTAATATTTTTTAGACCTAAATCTTCTGGTGTTACTTTCGAAAGAACTTCTTTTTTGAATTCTTCATTCGTCATATTCTGAATTTGTCTGTATATTTGAACGAATTCTTTGTCATCACTCGGGTCATAGACTCGGTCAATGAATTTTATGATGTGTTCAATTTTTTTGTTTGATAAATCAGACTCATTAAAATAGAGTTCTCTGTTGAAGAATCTTCTGTAAAGATGCTTGATTTCAGCTCTTGCATCAGGATTCTCAATGAGTTCATCAATGTTGTAGCTAAGGTTACGCATCATTTCGTTTATTGAGTCCTTAACACTGCCGTTGAATTTATCTACAGCGACTTCAAATTCTTCGCCAATTTTGAGTATATCTTTGTCTGAGAGTTCTATGTTGTACTTTTTAAAGATATCATCAAGTTCTTTCTCTTCTGCTTCGCCCCATTTTTGAGTGAGATACTCAACGAACGGAGAAGTCTTTTTAAAAGCATACTTGAACGAATTTAAAGCCCTGATTGTTTGAGCAGCTTTAAATTTTTTCAAATCTTTAGTGTCTCTGACTTTTGCAAGTTCCGGCTCAAGTCCGGCTATTTGTCCACGTTTTTTCAAAGCAATTTTTTCGAGTACTACTTTTAAATAATCATTGTCGGCTAAATTATCGTATTCTTCTTTTGTTTCAATGCCTTTTCCGATTTCTGGCACAATACGTTTCAAAAGTGCATCATATGTTGAACGCCAGTTCTTGCCGGCATTTGTATAACTGCGAATAAGGTTTTTTAATTCTTCTTCTGTTAGTTTTTCTGCAATGTTTTTAAGATTTTCACTCAATCTGAGAGTCGGGTTAAATATTGTATCGTGAATTGAATCTGCCGTATTTTTAGTCTCTGGAGATTCTCCGTCGATAATAACAGCGGTGTATTGTGGCATTCTGGTTGCATCTTTATCAGGGTGTTTTATTCTTTTATAGACTCTGCTTTCAGTCATATCCGGAGCCACGTTTATGACCATTTCTTTCAGAATTCTGTCAACAAAATTTCCGTTTCTGAATTCGTTATTCGTAATATAACCTAATGTTCCGCCACGATTGTTGCTGTAATCAGTTCTTTTTAATCCATATGAATCTATCCATACGTTTTCATTCTCGCTGGCACCCCAACTGTTATCGTTGAAGAGGACTTCTCTTGTCTCTTCTTGCGTAAATCCGTCTTTGTCTTTTGTAGTGACTTTAACTGGTGCAATATCAGCAATATATTGAGCGTGGAACCCAAAATTATCGTGGTATACAGAACTTGTGCTTATTCCGGAATATGGTGTTGTTTTGATTTTTTCAATGGCGGTTTCTATATCATCGCTTTCATGGTGCGGGCGTCCTGTTATGTATTCAAGCACTCTGATTTCCATATTTCTGCTCATTCCGCTTGAACCTTCTTTTCCAACCCACCAATTACCGTTATTTACACCGATTATACGTTTCAATTCTTCGATAGAGCTTTTCATGTTTTGTTGAATGTTATTGAGTTCTTTGTGGACGTCGGAATACATTACGTTAATTCCGCTTTCGATTTCTTTCAGTGTTTCTTTTTCGCTGGCTGAAAAATTGTACAGACTTTTATCTTTGAGTTTGCCCTGTCTTGTTTGAAACTCATCAGTCGAAGAATCTTTGTCAATTTTTGTAAGATGGTCACTCAGCTCTTTGAGTTTTCTTGCCGGAATGACGATATGTTGATTTTCAAGAAAGTTTAATAAAACGTCTTTTGGATTTGCAGAGATTAGGATGTTACCGTTTTTGTCGTAAAACTTTAGTAATTCTGCACACTGTGATATATATTGACCAATTTCGTTGATTTTGTTTTGGATTTCGTTAACTTTTTCAACGACAGCATTCTCGCTGTCTTGTTCTGTAATTCCGTTTGCTTGAATAAACTCAAGGATAAACTCGTCATTATTTTCTTCTCCGAATTTTTCAACAAAGTTTCTGTATAAATTTGCGATGTATTCTATTTGAGAAGTGTTACCAAGTGAGTTGAAAACTCTGTTATAGTCGTCGTCATCACCATTCTTTACCGTATCAATTAGGCTGTCTATCTTTTCAAAAACAGTATCTTTGTTAGGTTTTATTTCATACAATTTTGCGAAATTTTTAATAATGTCTTTGTTATCTTCGCCTGCAGTTTTAATAGTTTCAAGATATTGTATCAACGCATCTTTTCTGCTTTTTAGAGTTAATGATTTGTAAATATTATCTAACCCGCTTGTGAGGTATGATTGAACGGCTGCTTTAAGCGCTTTCAAAGATTCTATTACAGCCTCTTTTTCTTTTGGAATACCTTGAAATATAGAAGCTGCTTGTAATATAATTGTTTCGGAATTGCTGTTATTCTTTTCGATTCCGGCAATTGTTTTGTCGATTGCATCAAGAACCAAGAATTCCTCATTGTTGATATTGTTGTAGTGCATCCAATTTTTGAAAGTGGCATCGTCTTCTAATCCCATTAATAATTGGTATCTGTGAGCGGCTGCGACTTCATACAAATTACGGGCTTTTTTAATCATAGATGTTTTAGACGTTTTGTTTCTTAAATCGTCTGAAATATCGTGGTACGTTTGTGTTAGTTCAAAGATAGAATCAAGTTTTTCCTTGTCGATTTTGTTAAAACCGTGCATTTGTTTTAGGTAAAAATGGATTTTATCTTTTTTAACGGAATCTTCTTCGTTCGGAATATATGAGAACGGGTCAAACT
>CAKVMU010000081.1 GCA_934773085.1 uncultured Candidatus Melainabacteria bacterium | reverse complement strand
GCATTATTCCATTCAGGTTTTACCTCAACCCAATTAGCAAGCAAGATACTTTCCAATCCGCCACGCTGATTTTCAGGGGTATTTTGCCAAATGTCTTCTGCTTGGTGAGGCATTACAGGAGTCAAAACTCTTACCAAAGCCTGCAATGTTTCATAGAGAACTGTCTGACAAGCTCTTCTTGAAAGTGATTTTTTACCCGCAGTATAAAGTCTGTCTTTGACAATATCCAAATAGAAAGAACTTAAATCCACTGCAGCAAAGTTTTGTAAGCATTGGAAGTACTTGTAAAATTCATAATTTTCAAATGATACTGTAACTTCCTCAACCATCTTATTAAGTTTGTGAAGTGCAAACTTATCTATCGGTTTCAAGTCTTCATACTTGACATAATCTACAGAAGGGTCAAAGTCAAAAATATTACCTAACAGGAATCTTGCAGTATTTCTGGTCTTCTTAAAGATTTCTGCAAGCTGTTTAACAATATTATCGCCGATTTTTGTATCGTTTCTGTAATCAACTGATGCTGCCCAAAGTCTTAGAATATCAGCACCGTAGTTTTTGATAATGTCATCCGGTCTAATATAGTTACCCAAAGATTTAGACATTTTTCTTCCGTCTTCACCAAATACAAAACCGTGAGTCAAAACAGTTTTGTAAGGAGCTTTACCCTGCGTAGCAATTGATGTCAAAAGCGAAGATTGGAACCAACCTCTGTGTTGGTCAGAACCTTCCAAATACATATCAACAGGAGTATGACCTAATTCGTCTGAACGTTTTTCAACTACAGCCTTCCACGTTACACCTGAATCAAACCAAACATCCATAATATCATTTTCTTTTCTGAAATGTTTTTTACCGCATTTTGGACATACAAAACCTTCCGGTAAAAGTTCTTCTGCAGTATGTTTAACCCAAGCATCAGAAGATTCTTTTTCAAACATTTTTGCAACATTTTCAATAGTTTCATCAGTTACAATTGCTTCACCGCAATCTTCACAATAGAACACCGGAATAGGTACACCCCAAGCTCTTTGACGTGAAATACACCAATCGGTTCTGCCTGCAACCATATTTGAAATTCTTGCTTCGCCACTCGCCGGAATCCACTTAACACCCTTGATTGCCTCAAGTGCTTCATCACGGAATTTATCAACTTTTACAAACCATTGCGGTGTTGCTCTGTAAATCACAGGATTTTTACATCTCCAACAATGCGGATAGCTGTGATTAATATCAGCCGCCGCAAGCAATGCACCACAATTTTGAAGTTTTTCTATAACAATTTTGTTTCCTTTGTAATAAGGAATACCTTCTAAATCCTTATCACCGACAATGTCTGTCCAAACACCTTTGCTGTCAAGCGGTGAAAAGACTTCAATATTATATCTGCAACCGACTTCATAGTCCTCAAGACCATGTCCGGGAGCTGTGTGTACAGAACCTGTACCGGCATCCAAAGTAACGTGTTCACCTAAAATAATTGGGGATTTTCTGTCATACAACGGATGTTTTGTATTCAAAAGTTCTAAATCAGCACCTTTAACTGTTCCGATTACATTGATGTCTTTTTCTTCCCAATTTACACCCTCAAGGAAACTTGCTAACAAGCCTTGAGCAATCACATAGACTTCATTATTATAAGTAAAGAATGTGTAATCAAATCTTGGATGCATACTGATTGCCATGTTTGAAGGAATTGTCCAAGGAGTTGTAGTCCAAATTACCGCATAAACATTGTCATTCGGCAAATCAACTAACTGCTTAATCTTATTTACCCCTTCGTCATCAAATTTGAAACGAACATAAATTGATGTGGAAGTGTGATCAGCATACTCAACTTCAGCCTCAGCCAAAGCTGTTTCGCAAGAAGCACACCAATAAACAGGTTTTAGCCCCTTTTCAATGTAACCCTTTTTGAACATTTCGCCAAAAACTCTGACTTGTTCTGCTTCAAATTCAGGATTAATCGTCAAATACGGATGTTCCCAATCACCCCAAACACCTAAACGTTTGAATTCGCTTTCCTGCCCCTTCAAGTTAGTATGAGCAAACTCTCTGCATTTTGCACGAAGTTCTGCCGGAGTAAGAGCCTCACGTCCGCCTTTAATATTTTTAACAACCTTGTTTTCAATCGGCAAACCGTGACCGTCATATCCCGGAACATACGGTGCATAGTAGCCCCTCATTGACTTGTAACGAATAAGAATATCTTTTAAAATTTTGTTCAAAGCCGTTCCTACGTGAATCTTTTCAGAACTCAAATACGGAGGTCCGTCGTGTAAAATAAAACTGTTTGCTTTATCCCTTTGAGCAATATTTTTCTCATAAACCTTAATCTCTTCCCAAAACTTTTGTGTTTCAGGTTCTTTCTTTATTGCATTCGCTCTCATTTCAAGAGTGGTTTTAGGCAGATTTAAAGTTTCTTTATATTCCATATTCCAACCTTTCTTATTGTTGTACTACCTTACCGAAATCTTCTTGGAAACTAACATCCCCGTTAGTTTTTCCAAATGTATTTGTTCGTATATTTCTTTTCTTAATGAATTCTGTCATTTTATTATAATCAAAAGCATTTTCCCATCTTGCAATAACTACAGTTGCAACACAGTTACCTATCAAGTTAACCGTGGTTCTTCCCATATCCAAAATTTGGTCAACACCGAGAAGAATCGCCACACCCAAAATAGGGATATTAAAACTTGTCAAAGTTCCCGCAAGAACAATCAAAGAAGCTCTCGGAACACCGGCAACACCTTTCGAAGTTAGCATTAACGCAAACATAATTACTAATTGTTGTTCTAAAGATAGATTTATACCAACCAACTGAGTTGAAAACAATACAGCCATCGCCAAATAAAGCGTTGAACCATCCAAATTAAATGTGTATCCGGTAGGCATTACAAAACCAACAATTGATTTCGGAACGCCAAATTTCTCCATAATTGACATTGCCTTTGGCAAAGCAGCTTCAGAACTTGCCGTCGTAAACGTCAACAAAGCCGGCTCCTGCACAGCTTTTATCAAACTTCCAAACGGTATATGAACCAACTTGCAAGCAATTAACAATACTATCAAAACAAAAACTGCTAATGCCACATACAAAGACATTATGATTTTACCGTAATTAAACAATATCTCAATTCCGTTTGAACCCACCGTGTAAGCTATTGCACCAAATATACCAACAGGAGCAAAAAACATTACATATTCTGTAAACTTAAACATTATTGATGAAACAGAATTTAATATATCAACAACCGGCTGAGCTTTTTTGCCGATTGCACAAATCGCAAGCGCAAAGAATATAGAAAATACAACTATTTGCAACAAGTTTCCGTCCGCCATTGATTGAACTATGCTCGTCGGGAACAAGCCTAAAAACATTTCTCCAAAAGAATTGTGATGAGTTGTAGACGCCATTCTTGCGATTTCACCCAAACCTATGTGTTGAGAAGATACATTAACCATCCCCTCACCAGGTTTAAAAAGGTTTGCAAATCCCAAACCTATAATCAATGCAAATGTTGTAACAACCTCAAAGTATGCAACAGTCTTAATACCTAAACGTCCCAAACTTTTTACATCACCATGCCCTGCTATCCCCACAACAAGAGTTGCAAACAATAACGGAGCAATAATCATCTTAATCATTCGCAAAAATACTTCTGCCAAAACATGTGTTTTAACAGCAAATGCTGGGCATAGCCATCCGACAAGAATACCCAAAACAAGAGAAACGAATATCGCTATTGTCAAACGTGAACTTTTCAAAATTATTTTCCTTCTTTAACCAATCGGAGCATACAATTTTAATCCTTGTGCTATTCATTTGCCCCTCAAGAGTAAATTATACACTAAAAAAACTCCAAAAAACAACAAAAACAAATAAACCATCCCCAACGTACCGTTTTTAAACTCCAAATACATATGCAAAATCGCAATTTTTAAACTTTGTTACGAAAAACACCCCGCCATGATTGACATTGAGTCATGTTCATCTTAACATTAAGTTACCCTAGTCGAAATTTTCTTGCCGGATTTGACGGCTCAGGGGTGCAAAGGGGCCACAAAGGGCTAATGCCGAATTCCAACATTGGATGTGCAGAGGTCAAAGGGTTAAAATTGTAAACTTGCTCAGCAGTGGTTTTATTTGCAGAAAATACAAGTAACAGGTAAAAGGAGAAAAAGTTATGCCTACAATTAACCAGCTTGTACGTTCAGAACGTAAAAAGCTAACAGACAAAACCAAATCGCCGGCTCTTATGGATTGTCCACAAAGACGAGGCGTTTGTACAAGGGTTTACACTACAACCCCTAAAAAACCGAACTCAGCATTGAGAAAGGTTGCCAGAGTCAGACTTACTAACGGATTTGAAGTTACTTCATATATTCCAGGTATCGGACACAACCTACAGGAACACAGTGTCGTTCTTATCAGAGGCGGCAGAATCAAGGATCTTCCTGGTGTAAGATATCACATTGTCCGTGGTACTTTGGATACAGCAGGTGTTGCTAACAGAGAACAAAGCCGTTCTAAATACGGGGCAAAGAAAGCTAAAGGAGGTAAGAAATAATGTCTAGAAGATCTAAACCTGAAAGAAGAGTTCCTTCAGCTGACCCTATTTATAACAGCGTAGATGTTTCAAAATTCATCAACAGAGTTATGAGACGTGGTAAAAAATCTTTAGCTGAAAGAATTTTCTACTCAACAATTAATAACATTGCTGAAAGAACAAATGAAAACGGATTGGAAGTTTTCCAAAAAGCTTTGACAAATGCAACTCCATTATTGGAAGTTAAAGCAAGACGTATTGGTGGTTCTACTTACCAAGTACCTATCGATGTTAAACCGGACAGAGGTTTCGCTCTTGCTTCTTCATGGATTATTGCAGCTGCTAAGAACAGAGGCGGCAAATCATTCGTAGAAAAACTTACTAATGAATTGCTTGATGCTTCTAACGGAAACGGTGCAGCATGCAAAAAACGTGAAGACACCCACAGAATGGCTGAAGCTAACAAAGCATTTGCTCACTACAGATATTAATATTTGAAAAAGCATAAGCAAAAAAGACTTGAGATTCCTCAAGTCTTTTTTTATTTTACAAGAATTCTGTCAATATTATCAGCCAATTCTCTTTGATTCTTCAACATCACATCGATAAGAGAATACAGCGGACCAAGAGTCTTTGATTCTCCGCAATCATTCTCACAATATCTTTTAGCAACTTCCAATAAGTCAAGAGTTACAATTAACTTTTCTTCAACGGAATCCAATTCCGCAGCACTAATCTTATTCATACACACCAATAATACAGAACTTGGCAGAATTTGTCAAGTTTTAATTGGCAAATATATTAAAAAATTAATAAAGAATATTAGTGAATCCAGTAACTATCAAACCCATTGAGTATTTATCAGCTTGGTCAATAACATCTTTTTGAGCAAACGGAACAATAATCAATCCGATTCTTCCTTGAGCTGCTACATTCACATCATGAACCGTTATAGGCATATCAGATGCCAAAACTGCATCTTTCGACATATCACAAGAGTAATCCAGCGCAAACTCAACAGATGCAGCCTGCAAACCTTGAGCTATCGCAGTTGTTTTCAAATCTTTTGCAACAACCAAAGATTGAGAATTATTGTGCTTTGCGACTTTCCAAGCAAACACCGCATCTTCAATTTGTTCAACTGTGGGTTTTTGCTTTGACATTATTTTAAAAGTCTCTTTATCAAGTTCACTGACATTTGGAGTTTGAACCAATGTACCCAACGGTGTTGCTTTAACATCATTGGACAGATATTTTTTATAATCTTTCAACGGAGTTTTTACCGTCACATAACGAACATTTCTTGCATCCAAAACTTCCAATGCATTTTGAGTATAAGCCGGAGCAACGATAATATTAGAATCCTTTAGAAATCTTGCAATTTCACTATCAACTTCGGAAGATACAACAACCACTGAATTCATAAAATCAATCGGGTTGGAATCCATAACTTTTTGCACAGCACTCGGCAACTCAGGAGCCAAGGCTACTGCACAAATACCGGTTCCACGGATTGTACAAGCGGCTTTCACATCATAAAATTCACTCATCACGTCCAAGCCTTTTGCAACGGAAAGCATTTCCGTGTAAGTCATATTTGCGCTTAATTCATAATCAATTGTTTTATCATTTTTTTCTATTTCAGCCGTCTGGAATGCGTTTTCACCACATGACAATTTAATTTCTTCTATATTCATAATTTCTCCACTTTACTGTCCTATTGGGGCACTGTTCATCGGAATCGGTGCAAACTGGTCTACAGTTGTACGTTCATCCTTTACTTCTATTGTTTTGACAGGTTCTTTTTTCTTAACCGGAAGTTGTTCCAACGGTTTGATCGAATCCGGTTTTATAATCGGAGCCTGTGGGGCTTGCGCTGCCTTTTCCGCATCCTTCGCTTCTTTTGCAGCTTTTTCTTCCAAAGCTTTTTTCGCTTCACTTTGAGGAATAACTGATACACCCGGAGCCTTGAACGGATTCAAAACTACTTCCGGATATTCAAAATCTGAATTTCCATATGGTTCTGTAGCTACCAACATAATATCTCTCCAGATTTTAGCCGGAACAGTACCACCGGTAAGTTCTCCCATTCTGGTGTTATCGTCATTACCAACCCAAACACCGGTTACAACATCCGGAGTAAATCCGATAAAGTATGCATCTTTGCAATCATCTGTAGTACCGGTTTTGCCTGCTGCCGGCTTGCCAATATTAGCTGCACGCCCTGTACCGTTTGTGATTACGGTTTTCATAATTGCAGTCATGGTAGCTGCTGTATTTATATTAAGAACTTTACTTGTTTTTGCCTTCTTAGCTTCATAGAGGACAGTTCCTCTTGAAGACTCAACTCTTTCAATCGCATACGGCTCAACTTTAAACCCACCGTTTGCGAAAACACCATACGCACGGGTCATTTCAAACAATTTAACACTGTTTGAACCTAGTGAAATAGTATAATCATAAGGAATAGGAGTTGTAATTCCCATAACTCTTGCTAATTGGATAACAGGTCTTACACCGATTGCATCCATCAACCTTGCCGTACATACGTTTGATGAAACCATCAAAGCTGTATACAAAGGAATCGGTCCTCTGTATTTGTTACCGTAGTTCTTTGGAGTCCAGTTTCCTGCTCTAAACGGCAAGTCATCAATCATATCATTCGGAGAATATCCTTTTTCAATTGCGGCTGTATAAATAAACGGTTTAAACGCAGAACCGGAAGGTCTTATTGACTGTGTTACACGGTCATATTGGCTCTTTGTATAATCTTTTCCGCCTGCATATACAAGAATTCTTCCGTCAATTGGGCTGAATGAGAATACCGCTGCTTGGCTCTTATCTCCTCTTAATCCCCAAGAATTAAGATTATTTATA
>CAKVMU010000080.1 GCA_934773085.1 uncultured Candidatus Melainabacteria bacterium | reverse complement strand
GAACATTCTTACTAAACTTCTTACATCTTTTAGAATCTTTTGAGCTTCTATTCTTGCTTTTTCAGAGCCTTCTCTGATGATTTTTTCAACAACCTCAGGATGTGCCTCATAGTAAGCACGTTTTTCACGTATATCCGCAAAACGAGCATTAATTTTGGCACCTAGTTGACGTTTGCAATCAGCGCAACCTCTCAAGCCTTTTTCACACTCGCATCTAATTGTAGCGACTTCTTCTGGAGTACCAAATATATTCCAATATTTAAAAGCTACCTCGCACTCGTCAGGATGACCCAAATCATCTTTTCTCATTCTGCTTCTATCAGTTATGGCAGACATAACTTTTTTTGCAGTGACTTCAGCTGTGTCTGAAATTTTAATATCATTATTAAATGATTTACCCATTTTATTTCCGTCAAGACCACAAATTAATGAGCAATTATTCAATAACGGTTGTGGCTCTTTAAAATAATCTGTTTTATACACATTGTTGAATCTTCTTGCGATATCACGAGTTAATTCAACGTGCGCAACCTGGTCAACACCAACCGGCACAAAGTCCGCATTAAATGATAATATATCAGCAGTCATCAAAACCGGATATCCCATCAGACCATAATTTATCTGAGAAGCAAAACCTTCTTTTGATTTTAAAATTTTTGCCATATCTTTCAAAGTAGGGTCACGTTCCACCCAGTTTTGAGGTGTAATCATACTCAAATATATGTGTAATTCAGCTGTTTCCGGAACCAGAGATTGAACATATATAGTTGCTTTTTCCGGATCCAATCCTGATGCTAACCAATCCATAACAACTTCCTTCACGTCCTGACGCAAATCTTCTGTTTTATCATATTTTGTCGTCAATGCATGCCAGTCTGCAACTTGATAAAAACATTCATATTCGTCTTGAAGTTTTACCCAGTTGTCAATTACACCTAAATAGTGTCCCAAGTGCAACTTCCCTGTTGGTCGCATACCTGACATAATTCTTTTTTTCATTTAATCTACCTCTTTAATGTACTAGAGAGTTTGCTCTCTCAATCTAAAAACTTTTATTTCACCAGCATCTAAATCTGTGTAAATCTTATTTTTACCGGTTCTGTAATTTTTCATTCCGTGAATCATATCCAGATGACTCTTCTTTTTCACTCCGGAAACTTTTAATATAACTCTTTTTTGCGGATGTTTGAAATCCATATTTCCAACAACCACAATTGTATCATTATCCAGAGTTCTTGTATATGCAAAAACCTTATCACGCTTTGTATTTATCGGTATAAATGCTCCGTGAGAAATCAAATCTGAATTATTGTTTCTAAAATTCATAGCTTTTTTGAAGTTTACTTCAACAAGCTCTGAATTCCCGCCAGGTTTTCTTGAGAAATTGAATATATCAAGTTTTCCTCTGTGAACGAAGTAATAATCATCATCCGTTTCAGTAAACGCAGCCTTTGTATTCGCCCAACGATATAAATACTCATCGCCGCTATTAAATCCGTCTATGAAATAGGGATTAAACGGCAATGTTGCTTCCAGCCAACAAATCATCACTGAGAAATTTTCCCCATGTAATACAACCGGACTTACTTCATCGTGAGTGGTAAAAGATAAAATAACACTCTTACCTTCATCATACGATGAGAGCAATTTTTTATTAAATTTAACATGCCCAATAAAATCATTCGCCGATTTCCATTCTTTCAAATTGAAGAAACTTCCGTAATATCCATCAAAACCGGCTTCCAAAAGTTTGTCATACGGTGTAAATTCCGCATACTTTGAAGGTGGTTCTCTCCAAGAATCAGAAGCTTCTGCCAAATACAAAAATTCCGGATTCTTATCTCTCGTATATTTTATAATTTCTTCCCAAAATTTATACGGTTTAATTGTTGCAACATCAGCTCTTATGCCATCAGCACCAATTGCCAAAACCATATCAACAAATTCTTTATGAGCTACTATTAAATCTTGATTCAATTTTTCATTTGTACCGGTGTTAAACAGACGAACATCCGTCCAATCAGAAGGAACAATAGAAAGTTGCTTCTTATCTTTAATAAACAACTCCGGTCTTGTCAGAAACAAATCATATCCGCCACAACTTGGCAAATCAATAATAACTTTTATTCCTCGTTTGTGACATTCATCCACAAAATACTTAGCCTGTTCAAGAGGTTTCATATCTGAAGTTAAATCCACCAGTTGATGATTGATTTTTGCAAAATCTGCAATTGCATACACAGAACCTGCTGTCCCAAGAGATTTTAACTTACCTACAGGAGTTATTGGCAAAACATGTAAAGTATTTATACCGGAAGCCTTTATCTCATCCAATCTTTCAACCGCATTTATAAAGTTTCCACTTTCCTCGTCGTTATCTATTATTTCATTACCATTAGTATCTTTAGCATTAAAATTTCTGATATTAATACCGCAAATTACAGCTCTGTTATTCAAAAACATCGTTCGCAAACCGTCATCAGAAGCGTTTACACCTATAACAGACAAGAGAGAAAATACTATAAATGATAGAAATAATTTTAAACGCATAAAATCCCCTAATTTATATTTATTCTATCATGAAAATAAGATTATTTAAGCATTTCCAGAATGCTTTCTGCGACTTCTTTTGCGGAATATTTATCCGAAAGCAGACTTTTTACCTCGCCAAGAGAGTTTATGACACTATCACGATATTTTTTATCATACAAAAGTTTTTCTGTTTCATAACAGATATTATCTTGATTGAATTTGCCTTGAATCAATTCCGGAACAATATTTTTACCGGTAATAATATTCGGCAGCGAAACATTTTTGATACATCTCACCATTAAATAAATCAAATACAGAATCCAAGGACCTTTGTAACCGATTATCATTGGCGTTTGGTACAATGCGGCTTCCAATGCAACTGTTCCTGATGCCAAAATCAAAGAATCAGAAACACTTAACAAAGCTTGATTTTCACCTTTAATAACTTTGAAATCAGTGTCTTTGATATATTTATCAAAAACGTTATCGCTTAAATTTGGAGCATGTGAAATGCAAAACTGCAACTCCGGATGCGTTTTTTGAAGTTTTTTAGCCGCTTTAATAAAAGTCGAAGCAAGAAAACATAATTCCAAAGGTCTTGACCCAGGAAAAATTGAAACCAAAGGTCTATTTACATCAAAACCGTGCTTTGAGAAAAATTCATCTCTATTTGCAGGCGCCGGAAGTTGTTTTACTAACGGATGTCCGCAAAAATGAACATCTATGCCCTCCTTTTTATACATTTCGACTTCAAACGGAAATATACATAAAACCTTATCCACGTACTTCTTTATGCCTTTTATTCTCCATTTTCTGCTTGCCCAAACTTGAGGCGGAATATAATGAACAACCTTTATACCGTGCCCTTTTAATCTTTTAGCAACTCTTAGATTGAACGTTCCGTAATCAATCAATAATACTAAATCCGGTTTGAATTCATCCAATATATATTCGCAAACATCACTTTCTAAACGAAGATGATCAACCGCCATTTTCAAACTAAAACCGAAAGCTGACATTTTAGAATGGTCACAAAAAAGGGTAGCTCCTGCATTTTTTAGGTTTTCGCCACCAATTCCCTGAACCTCAATATCGGGTTCAAGCTCTTTTAAAACCTTTACAACATTGGATGCATGGATATCTCCGGAATATTCTCCGGTAATTACAAACACTTTTTTCATACTAAACAGCCATCACTACTATATTGTGCTTATTTGCATATTTAATAACTTCTTCTCTGTCAACAATGATAGTTTCTCCGGCTTCTACAGCAATCAAATCTGCTTTGTATTTTTTCATTGTTCTAAGAGTTCTTAAACCTATCGCCGGAATGTCAAATCTTTTATCCTGAGAAGGTTTTGCTACTTTGACTACTCTTGAATTTTTCTTTGCAATTTTACATCCACGTCTGATACATTTATCAGTACCCTCAATTGCTTCAACCGCCATAATCATTTTGTCTTTGATAACAACTGATTGACCGACATCTAACTTTCCGATTTCTTTGGCTAACCAGTATCCGTAATTTACATCTTCAATTTGCTCCGGAGTTGGTTGAACCTTACCCAACACACCTGACGGAATCATCAGATTTTTAATAAAGAGAGTTTGATCAAGGATAGAGATACCTACTTTTTCCATCTCTTCAATTATCATTAACATTACTTTATCATCATTTAGACGAATAGCTTTTTTTATAAATTCAACGGCACGTGCATCAAATTTCGGTCTTTTAATCAAAATTGTTTTACTAACTTTACCCAAAAAAGTAACTTGTTTAATGCCTTCTGCAACAAGAGCATCTTCAATCTTTTGAACTTCACCCGGACAGAATGAGTAAACTTTAGAACAGTATTTTTTCAGTTGAGAGTAGTTGTCGTTTGAAAGTGATATTGCAACGACCTCGAAACCGTTTTCCTTTGCATATTGAGCCATTTTAACAGGTAACAAACCATCTCCGGCAATCAATCCTTGTTTTTGTTCCAAAGCAACAGACATTTTCTTCCTCCTATCCTTAATTAAATAATACAATAAACATATTTTATACAAAACTCTGCTTAATAATTTGTTATGTTTATAGTATTATGGTTGTATGAATTTGGATGCCGTAATAGATAGCGCACTTGCGCCGATAGCCGATAAGGTTTCCGGCCTAATATTCTCCTCTGTCACAATAGGGGGAGTCAAGGTCGAATTTTTGGTTGCCCTTTTAATTTCTGCGGCAATCTATTTCACCATACGTACGGGATTCATTGGATTCTGGGGGTTTAAACACGCTGTAAAATTAATTACAAACAAATACAAACATTCAAATCCAAACGGATATCAAAGAAAGAAAAAGGGAGAACTATCCTCATTTCAAGCTCTTAGTGCTACTATTTCCGCCTCAGCAGGTATCGGTAACGTTGCCGGTTCCGCAGCAGCTGTTTCAATCGGCGGACCTGGGGTAATTTTCTGGATGATAATTGCGGGTCTGTTCTCAATGGCATTAAAATTTTCTGAAGTATTACTTGGTGTAAAATTCAGACATACAAACGAAGATGGAACTGTTTCCGGCGGACCTATGTATTATATTCCGGTTGCGTTCAAAGGGAAGTACACTGAAAAATTCGGCAAGATTTTGGCTAAAATATATGCAATTTGCTGTATTTTTGCAATGATAGGCGGCTGGAATCTCTTCCAAATAAACGCAATGACTGCTCAATTCACAGAAGTTACTGGTGGAGACAACAGCGTCTTTGCAAACAACGGATGGATTCTAGGAACAATCGTAGCCGTTATTACGTGGTTTACAATAATCGGTGGAATCAAAGCAATCGGTAAATTCACGTCTAAGGTTACTCCGGTAATGTGCTCTCTTTACGTAATCAGCGCATTTTTAGTTTGCTTGGTCAATATTCACCACATACCGGAAGCTTTCTCATTAATTATAAGAGAAGCCTTCTCGCCAAGAGCTATGACTGGTGGCGCATTCGCTTGCCTGCTATGGGGTTTCAGAAGAGCAATGTTCGCAAACGAATCCGGTTTGGGGACTGCTCCTATTGCGTTTTCCGCAGTTAACACAAACAAGCCGGTTGCACAGGCATTTATATCAATGTTACAACCGTTTGTAGACACAGTTATCGTTGGTGTTGCAACTGCATTCGTAATTGTTGTCTCAAAAGCATATTTAACAGTAGACGGAATCGCAGGTATCGAATTAACTTCAAAAGCGTTCGGCACTATTTGTCCGTTTTACCCAATACTTTTAACAGTTATGGCAAGCTGCTTCGTCTTGTCCACCATGCTATGTGGCTCTTATTACGGATTAAAAGCGTGGAATTTCTTATTTGGTAGTGGTAAATATATTACAAGAGGATTTCAGGTTGTTTATTGTGTGTGCATAATTGCAGGTTCAGCAATGAATTTTCAGAGCATAATCAATCTCTCTGATGCTGTAACATTATTTCTTGCAGTTCCGAACCTTATCGCCGTATTTGCCCTGTCCGGAGTCGTTATAAAAGAATTAAAAAGATATTCTCAAAAGTATCACGTTGGCGAAAGATTTGTGAAGTATTTATAAAATCTTTACTTGCGGGGTGTAAAGATGTATTGTAAAATACACCTACAAGGCGGAGGATAATTTATGCCAAAAATTTATTTTGTCGATGTTACAAACCGTGACGGGGTGCAAACCTCTAGACTTGGTTTGGCGAAACTTCAAAAAACTATAATAAACTTAATGCTTGATAATATGGGGATAACTCAATCTGAATTTGGTTTCCCAACAACAATGCACGAACTAAATTATCTGAATGCAAACCTTGAATTGGTAAGAAGAGGGATTATTTCCAGAACAAAACTTTCCGGTTGGATGCGTGCTATAGCCTCTGACGTGGAACAATCGTTTACGAATTGCCCTTTGCTAAAAAATTGCAACCTGTCGCAATCAACTTCTCATCAAATGATTCAAGGTAAATACCTTGGTAAAAAAACACCGGAAGACATAATAAATATGACCTGCGAAGCCGTTGAATGTGCTGTTTCAAAAGGTGCAGAAATAATTGGCGTAAACGCAGAAGATGCATCTAGAAGTGACTTGGATTTCTTAATCAAACTTGCAAAAGAAGTAAATAAACGTGGGGCATATCGTTTCCGTTACTGTGACACACTTGGTTACGAAGACCCGCAAACTACTTATGACAGAATTTACAGATTAGCAAAAGAAACCGAAATGCCAATCGAGATGCATTTTCACAACGATTTGGGGATGGCTGTCGCATGTTCTGTCATGGGTGCCAAAGCCGCTATTGATGCCGGAGTCGATGCATATATAAATACAGCAATAAACGGAATGGGAGAAAGAGCCGGAAATGCTGATTTGGTATCCTGCCTGCTAGCTGTGTTAAAATCAGCAGGCTTCAAGGGCAAATATCAGATAGATGAAAAAATAGACCTGTCGAAAGCATGGAAACTAGCAAAATATACAGCTTACGCATTCGGCTTACCGATTCCGATGAATCAGCCTGCCGTCGGAGACAACGCTTTTGCACACGAATCTGGAATCCACGCCGACGGAGCTCTTAAAGACAGAAGAAATTACGAACTCTATGACTTTGAAGAACTTGGACGTGGCGAGCCTGAAATCATTGAAACAGGAAGAATGATTACAACCGGTGAATACGGTGGAATTAAGGGGTTCCGTAACGTTTATAACAAACTAGAAATAGAATTTAAGGATGAAAATGAAGCTCGTAACATTCTGGAATTGGCTCGTTACGCAAACGTACACACACAAAAACCATTAACAGAAAGTGAATTAAAATTCATTTATCATTATCCGGACATTGCAGCACAAATAATGACTGTTTCGCCATTCTATAACCCTGAAGGAGAACTCGAAAAAAGACTTCAAAAGGGAAATCTTGCAATGCCACATCA
>CAKVMU010000079.1 GCA_934773085.1 uncultured Candidatus Melainabacteria bacterium | reverse complement strand
CGGTTTTTTCGTCAACCATAACTTCTGCGTTACCGTGGTCTGCCGTCAACAACATTGTAACACCGTATTCTTTACATTTCTCTGCAATTTTACCGACACATTCATCAACAACTTTGCAAGCTTTTGTTGCAGCTTCGATTACACCGGTATGACCTACCATATCCGGGTTCGCAAAGTTAACAAGGATAAATCCGTAATCTTTGTTTTCGATTGCACCGAGTACGTTTTCGCAAACTTCCGGTGCGCTCATTTCCGGTTGCATATCGTATGTTGCAACTTTAGGTGACGCAACGAGTTTTCTTGTTTCGTGAGGTTGCGGTTCGTCAATTCCTCCGTTAAAGAAGAATGTTACGTGAGCATATTTTTCAGTTTCAGCTGTTCTGAACTGATTGATACCGTTGTTTTCCAAAACATCGCCCAAGATATTTACAAGCTTGGTTTTAGGGAATGCAACAGGGAATGTAAATGTTGCTTCGTAGCTTGTCATTGTGCAGTAGTATATGTTTGAAAGGACTTTCTTTCTGTCAAATCCGTCAAAGTCTTTGAAATTAATAGCTTTGGTGATTTCCCTTGCTCTGTCTGGTCTGTAGTTGAAGAAAATAATAGCATCGTTGTCGTGGATTCTGCTTTCTTTTATTTCTTCGTCACTACCTACTACGATTGGCAATACAAATTCATCTGTAACACCTTCTTCGTAAGACTTTTTAACACCTTCAATTGCAGAAGCAGCCTTGTTTCCTTCTCCCAATAATAAGCAGTCGTAACCCTTTTCAACTCTTTCCCAACGGTTGTCTCTGTCCATAATGTAATATCTTCCGATTACGGATGCGATAGGCGGGAAGTTGTGTTTCTTTAACACATCTTCAACAATTTGCAAATATGTGCAAGCGCTTGCCGGTGGAGTATCTCTACCGTCAAGGAATGCGTGTACATAAACTTTTGTCAAACCTTCTTTAGCAGCTAATTGGATTAAAGCTAATACGTGGTCTAAAGAAGAGTGAACTCCGCCGGTTGAAACAAGTCCGTAAATATGAAGTGCGGAATTATTCTTTTTAGCGTGTTCAATTGCTTCCAAGAATTTTTCGTTCTTAAAGAAAGAACCGTCTTTGATTGCGTTATTGATTTTAGACAAATCTTGATAAACAATTCTTCCGGCACCAAGGTTAAGGTGTCCGACTTCACTGTTACCCATTTGTCCGGCAGGCAGACCTACGTATTCTCCGTCTGCGTGAATAACTGTGGATGATTCTTCTTTGATTAATTTAGGGACGTTAACAGGGTGTGAAAGCTTTGTGGCATCGTATTTTTCAGAGCCAGTAGAAATACCCCAACCGTCCATTATGCATAATAAAACTCTGTTTGTCATAACTATCTCCTCCAGCCTATGATTTTAGGACAAACATAGCCGAAAGTCAATGGGGTAAATGTATTGGGTTGGTTGGTTGTGATTACGAGTTTGACGTGTTTTAGTTGAATAGTTGAAAGGTTGAATAGTTGAACAGTTTATTAATCCCCTCATCCGTCACTTCGTGCCACCTTCTCCCGCTGGGAGAAGGAATATTCAACTCAATCCCTCTCCTAGCAGGAGAGCGGATTTACGTACGGACGACACAAACGAAGTGCAGTTAGTCCGGATAGCGAAAACATTGAGCTTGCTTGAACCGGAGGTTCTAAAGCGAAACCTTTTGAGCGTGGAGTAAATTCAAGACAGGGTTAGGGTGAGGTGTTAACATTCTGTCATGCTGAACTCGTTTCAGCAGGGGTAAATGTTTTGTTCGGTAGGTATAAAATACAAGTTTATAAGGTCCTGAAATAAATTCAGGACGACGATGTTCTCTGATTGTTTCAACACCAAAACCCTGCGATTCTTCGGCTAAAGCCTCAGCTTGTAGGATGCGGTAAATCATAGATTTACCGCATCCTACTTACTACTTATCTAAATCTTTAATAGCATCTTCTAGGTTGACTAGTGTTGGTCTTCCTTCCTCTCGTATGTACATCTTGATGCTATCATCAAGTGATTGCGTTACAGTTTTTTTATTCTTAAGACTTCCATCAATTATCTCTTTACTAGTAACATCATCTAGTGTCCACTCCTCAAGCCATGTTGGACGAAATTCTGCGTTTTCTTCATCCCATGCCATAGCTACATTTCCTGTTATATAAAAATCTGTTTCAATTTGTTTAGACCAAATATTGCTCCCATCAAAAATACGCAATTTTTCATATCCCAATTTTTGAGCGACAAAATTTTTGTCAGCATATTGCTCTTTGTCATTTTTGTATAATCTTACTCCGACTAAATTGTTATCGTTATCATACACAATTGCCGAATAAGAACCATCATCAAACTCTTTGCTCTTTACATCATATCCGCCACCTTTAAGAATATGTTTCAAATTCTCAACATTTTTAATTTTTCCATTTTCCCTTACTTCATGAGTTCCAACAAGTCCTGCTTCGACATTTTTAATCTTATCCAAGGTTGAAGATTTTTGATAATTAAGCTCTTTAATTTGAGTTTCTCTTTCCATTTTTGTCAGTCTTGTATTATTGATTCTAACATTTTCTTTTTCAAGAAAATCTCCTACTTCTTGCTTTGCACCTGCAAGAAGTTCGGCTATTTTGTTTTTCTCGCTTAGAGTGTCAATTTTTCCGTTTTTGTTCCCTTCTTCATTGGCAATACGTTCAATAGCCATTTTTAAATTCGTAAGAATTTTGTTGATTTGTCCTGTCATTAGTAGTACTCCTTTAAATTTTTGTAACCTTTCATTTATGTGTAACGGTTTATTTTTCAAAAACTTTAATGAGTTTTGTACACTACTACTACTACTACTACTACTACTACGTTTGCGCCAATTGTAACAATTTTTTAGAATGCTTAACATTTGAAGTTTTTTAATAATGTATACTTTCCCTCTCCTAGCAGGAGAGCGGATTTACGTACGGACGACACAAACGAAGTGCAGTTAGTCCGGATAGCGAAAACATTGAGCTTGCTTGAACCGGAGGTTCTAAAGCGAAACTGTTTGAGCGTGGAGTAAATTCAAGACAGGGATTAAGGGAGAGGGTTTTAAGATGAAGATAAGTTGTAGGATGTGGTAAATCGAAGATTTACCGCATCAATTATCTCTTGTCATCCTGAATTTATTTCAGGATCTTTCCTAAAATGGATAAATATATTTGATTGGTGAGTCAAAGTTGGTAGTTAGTAAGATGCTGAAACAAGTTCAGCATGACAAAAGCAGGGTAGAGTGCGCACACTTGCGCTCAACCCTTAATATTTATAAACCGCAAAAATTCTTTCAAAAATCCTTGCGCATCGTCTTTCCAGCTTGTTGCCATGCCTTTGTAGTAAGGTTTGTACTCTTCAATAATATTCTTAGGCAAATCCTTGCCTGCACTTAGGGTTTGAGCCAAAAATTCCAAATAATCGTCCTGCGCATCTCTGTATTCAATATCCATATAGCGCATCTCTTCGTCAGCTGCATAATGAACCAGTGCGTGATATGCGCATTCTATATTTTTATCTTTTGTCTCCGGAAACAGCTTAATTGCCTCACGGACATTCTTCCTCTCCGTAAGCACTGCATAAATAAGCCGACCTACAAACTTCTTGTTATTGATGTCATCCATAACTTAATGATAAGGATTTTCAAGCTTAATGTCAAAATTTAAATCTTTCGGACCAAAATTCGCATTGTACCTAAGTTTTGGACCTTCGCTCAAATCAACAACTCCAGCAGGTGTTTGAGGTTGGGTAAAGTATTTCTCAAGACGTCTTTGAGATTTTACCATTGAGTTGCTAGGCTCTATTTTGCATGCGCACAAAACCACGCAAGCAATCAATAAACACACAACAAAGAGACCGTATTTTTTCATAACTATAAGCCTCATTCCATTAGGATTACATGTATATTTTAGCAGGTTTTACAGTCTTCTTCAATACTTTTTTTAGGTGATAAAACAGAAATAACTGCATTATTTATGTTCAAATATTTTTTTGCAGCTCCAACCAAGTCAGCTTCGGTCATAGCCTTGCAAGTCGGAATGTAAGCTTCTGCCAAGTCCAAATCATCACATACTGTCATATAATAACCGATAGATTCGCCTATCTCAGACACAGTTTCAGCTTCGCAGGCAAAGCGTGAAATAAGTTTCTTTTTGGCTTTGTTCAATTCTCGCTCACTGATTCCGTCTTTAAGTTTTTCTATTTCATTTTTGACAAGCTCTATAGCCTTATCTTTGAATTGCGGATTGAAGTTCGCCTGAACAAAGAAATTGCTTCCGTCACGGAATGAATAATTCTCTGCATCAATCATGTTAAAAATTTGTTCATCTGAATTTTCCACAAGATTTACATATAATCTTGAGTTTGTGCCTTCTCCGAGAATTACTGAAAGCATTTCAAGTGCAACAAGGTTTTTCAAATCACGAGCCGGAACGCCCAGATACCCAAACATCATAAATGAAGAATTAATGTTTGCTTCATTTTCAATATAAACGGTTTTCTCTACCGGTTTGTCCGGCAAAATATTTCTCTGCGGAGGCTCCGGTCTTTCTCCCCAATTGAATTCCTTAACAACTTTTTGCAAAACTTCATCAAAATCGAATTCGCCAACGACAATAGTTGTCACATTTTTAGGTGAATAGAATTTTCGATAATAATCCATAATCTCTTCTTGTTTAACCTGAGAGATTATTTCCGGAGTACCGATAACATCACGCTTATACGGATGAGCAGTATACATAGCATTATTTGTCGCATTGTAAACCTTTGTCCAAGGTTGGTCTTTTCTCATTCTGATTTCTTCTATAACAACGTGGCGTTCACGTTTATCTGTAACATTTTTATCGTTAACATCAAAAGGTGCACCCATTTCATAATCCGGAACAATCGGATCTGTCATCATATCTGCGTGAAGTTCAATAGCAAGATTAAAGTTTTCGTTGTTCTCACCCTTTGGCAATGTTACGTAATAAAAAGTATAATCCTTCCACGTAGCGGCATTTACAATAGCACCACGAGCTTCTAGAATATGGTCAAATTCTCCCGCTTTGTGTTTATGAGTTCCCTTGAACATAAGGTGTTCAAGAAAATGTGAAATACCGTTATTGTGGTCATTCTCATTTATAGAACCTGTCTTAACCCAAGAAGATACGTTAACCATACCACCTTCTTTATACGCTAAGACAATCTTGTGTCCGTTATCTTGTTCATATATTTTGACATCCCTAGTTAGGAATGGATACTTTACTGATGTTTCTTTCATAAATACCTCGTAATATTGTATATTATACAATAATTTTATAGAAATGTAACAATTTTCCTAAACCAGTGTTAAAAAATTTGACTCACAGATGTTAAATTAACTATCATAGGAACAGGGAACATGAAAATACAATTTAACCAGACTTTTAGTACAAACAGATATAATTCCATCGCAAATCAAAACAACATCAAAAAGAGCGACGGCAGGGAAACAACCCCTCAAACAAGCGAACTTGCTCCATCAGGGTTGAACTTAGCGAATTTTGCTAATGTATCTTTCGGAATGAATGCCGAAATGAAGTTTTTACTTGCCAACACAAATAGACTCAGATGCGCATACAGTGGCAGAGCGATGATTTCTCCGTACGAAATCAGAACTATTTACTCAAAACTCGCAAAAAGACCAAATGCGCAATCAGCAATAAACTTGTTGATTCATTATGAAGATTATATGCACGATGTTGAGTCGCAAGTATTTGATATGTTTAAGGAATCTCCTCACAAGGGTAAACGAACTTTCCAAGATATTTTGAAAGATAATTTGCCGGAATCCTTGGAACGTCTAAAAATCAAACAGTTCGAAATTCTTACGAGTGTTGAAAGACAAATTAAAGGTATGAGCGCACCTATTGCGGAACAAGTTCGTGCAATTCAATCAGAAGCCGCTTCTGATATGGAATTGGGTACTTTCAGCAGAAAAAAAGTTTTAGAAATGGTGAAAAATATTAAAGCTTCCGGTGAAGATTTACCTAAAGTAATAAAAGTTTATCAGACTTGGTATAAATTACCAAAAGCTGGAAATAATTTTGATGCATTTGTGGTTAAGTATGCAAAAGAACCGCATGATGCCATTGCAAGAAGACTTTTAAGCACTTCTGTTGCAACAGTGGAACACGTCCAGCCGGCTTCCCGTGGCGGCGCAGATGACATGTCCAATTTCTTACTTGTATCAGCAAGATTTAATAATGACAGAAATTCAATGCCATTGGATGAGTATATTATGTTAAATCAAGATGTTGACATTCCACATAATATCCAAAAATATATTGATGATGTAATAGATGAGATTGGAAATAAAAAGTCCGCTTTTTCAAGCAGAAGCTGGTATCCGGAAGCTATCAGAAAAACGATTGCCAAAGAAACCTCTCAGAAAGTAGATATAGACCTTGCGGACTTGCGTTTAAGCAAAGAGCAAAAGAAACAAAATTCATACCCATATCGTTTATCCGAAAAATATGATGTTTCGTATAAATAGGGAACCCCAAAAATTCAGGATGGCAAGAGTCAATTGTTGATGCGGTAAATCTTCGATTTACCACACCTTACAACTTGGTGTGTTTGAGTGATCAAGTGATCAAATGAACAAGTGACCAAGAATATTGAGCAGTTCACTCTCTCCTGCTAGGAGAGGGAAAATATGAACACTAAAGACCCGACACCTTTATATATTCTTAACGCTTTATGCTATTGACCTTTTAAGAAAAATAATATATTTTTATATTTGTTAAAGTAAAAATGGGGGATATATTTATATGGAATTTCATCACATCCCGCAAAACGGTATTAATTACACTGATGCGGATATTAAACGACTTATTACAGAATACAACGTTCAGTTTATTAAACTGCAATTTGTTGATATCAACGGACAAGTTAAGAATATGGCTGTTCCTTCCGAACACATTGACAGAGTCTTGAACAACGAAATTATGCTCGACGGCTCATCTATCAAGGGATTCAGAAATATTGAAACTTCTGACATGTTCTTCTATCCGGACAAAAACACTTTCCAAATTTTGCCTTGGCAAGAAAGAGACGGTAAAAATTCTGCCCGTTTAATATGTGATATTTACAACTCTGACGGTACTCCATTTGAAGGCTGCCCTCGTTGCAACTTGAAAAGATTAATGGCAGAAGCTCAAAAACTCGGTCTTTCAATGAACGTCGGACCGGAAGCCGAATTCTTCCTATTTGAAAAAGATGAAGAAGACCATATTACAACAAAAACCCATGACAGAGCCGGATATTATGATGTTGGACCGGACGATTTGGGCGAAGCTGTAAGAGCCGATATAGTCAGCACTTTGCAGGAAATGGACTTTGATATTGAAGCCTCTCACCACGAAGTTGCAGATGGACAACACGAAGTCGATTTTAAATACTCAGATATTTTGACCACCGCAGATAATG
>CAKVMU010000078.1 GCA_934773085.1 uncultured Candidatus Melainabacteria bacterium | reverse complement strand
CTAAACTCAATGTTACAAATCTTAATATTCGAAGCCTTTTTTAGCAATTTTTTTATCTTTCTATACTTTATATATACATAAGAGATACACAAGGAGCTTTATAGATGTTATTCACTTCGCAAAATGTTAACAACGACGAAATTAAATCTATCGCTAACTTCTTTGATGAATTCGATTCTGAAGTTAAAACTGTTGATGCCGATGAAGTTCAGGAAGAAACTTGTGTCTCTAAATACATATCTTCTCTTGTTTGCGGTCAATACCAAAAAGCCGTTGAAGATATCGAAAATACCAAAGTCGGAAACAAAGTCATCAGAAAAAGAAGTCTGCAACAAGTTATGCAAGAATCCTTCTTCTACGGTGCTAACAGATTTGGTAATAATTTCATCGCATGAGTGCTACGCACGTAGACCGTTGGGCGGGTGATATCGGCAAAAAGCCCAAACCCAATATATACTACAAATCACCCTTCTGAACAAACTACAAAATCACAGATTCAACACAGAGCTGCGCACGTAGACCGTTGGGCGGGTGATATCGGCAAAAAAACCAAAACCCAATAAATACTACAAATCACCCTTCTGAACAAACTACAAAATCAAACTAACAAACGAATAACACACACTCTCTTATTAATACACATCTTACATCTTAAAAAGCTTTTAGCCCTCTTGCGAGGGCTTTTTTTTGAGACAACTAGAACTTATACACGAATTCAATCAAATAAATTTTCTCTTCTTCATATCATAGGTCATCACTTTCAGCCCATGTTTATTTACAATAATTCTAATTGCATTATCAATATCCGTTCTCAGCACGATTGAATCTTTCAACAATCCGAGTGTATAAATATCCGGATGCCCAAATTTGTTATCTCCAACAGACACAATCGAGTATTTCGGCTTAACCTTTTGTATCAGCTCTCTATCAACCCCACCGTAAGCCCCATGGTGAGGTACTTTCAAAACCGTGTAAGAAGAGTTAGTTTCGTCCATAAGACTTTTTATAACAGAAGCACTGGCATCTCCGGTGAACAACATAGAAAAGTCGCCATATTTCAATGTTGTTACAATTGAACTATCATTGTCGTTATCATACTTTTTGGATACAAAATTTGTTATTTTCAAACCGGATTTATCATACACAACTTGTGAATTTTTCGCTTCAATTATATTAACCCCACGCAACTCTGCGGTCTTGTATATCTCTTTTGCAGCCTGTGATTTATGATGAATGTCATTTACATAGAGTTTTTCAACCGTTACACCTTTCATCAAATCAACAGCTCCACCAGAATGGTCATCATCAAAGTGAGTCACAATAATTGAATCAAGATTCTTAATTCCGGTATCTTTAAAATATTTCATCACAATCATTTCTGCTTGAGATTTACCGCCTTTATATCCGCCCTTCGCAGTATCAATCATCAAATATTTATTATTAGGGGTTTTTACAAGAAAACAATCCGCATTACCTACATCAAATGCTGTTATCTCAAGATTTGAATTTCTGCATGGAACAAGCGTAAGAGCCCATACCCCTAACAAAACAAACAACATTACCAGAAGTTTTTTAAGATATTTTTCTCTAAATTCTTTATACATAAGTGCGGAAACACAAAGAATTATTCCGTAGTAAATCAATATTTGAAATACAGAAGGATGAGTGGTTTGAATTGCTGAATGCGGTAAATGTCCCCAGAAGTCCGAGATATTAACCAAAAGTGTCAATAAAGGATTCAGGACAAAGTCGAAAACTTGACAAATAAAACCTGCTAACGGTTTTATTGCGCACAACAAAGAACTTACGAATCCGCCAAAACTCAACACCATAAGGATTGGCACACTCATAATATTCGCAAACACTGAATACAGGCTTATATTATTGAAATAAAATATTTGTATCGGAATAACCCACAATTGCGCAATTATAGGAATTGCGACCGTACCGGCAATAAAATCCAAGACTTTATTCTTAAATCTTGCTACAGCAGGCGCCATTACAAGAATTCCGAATGTTACAATAAACGAAAGCTGAAACCCGACATCATTTATATACATCGGATTGTAAATCAGCATCAGCAAAGCTACAAATGAAAGCAAGGAAATACTGTGAGCATCTCGGTCTATCAACTTTCCTAAAAGTACAAACACCAACATGCAAGCCGCCCTTATAACTGATGCACCAAGTCCGGTCATTAAGGAATAAATAACAACTGTTACAATTCCCAGCGAAACTTTTAGTTTAAAATCCATTCTCAACAGCGACATTATTGCAAAGAAAAATGAATATATGAACGCAACATTCATGCCGGAAGCAGCTAATATATGCAACAAACCGGAATTAATAAACGACTGTTTAATATTTTGCGGAGGAGAAACTGCATCGTCGCCGAACACAATACCACCCAATATCTCAAGGTTCGGCGATTTTAAATATCCGGAATGAATACTTATCACGTTTTCTCTGTAATTATTAATCTTTTGCATCACATTTTCTTTTACAGAGAGTTTTCTATCCAATTTTTCAAAACTTTTGGCATAAAATACCGAATAAGCATTATGATTTCTCAAATAGTTCCCGTAATCGAATTGAGAAGGATTACCGGCTTTGAATGGGGCTGAAAGCCTTCCGTCAAGAATTAAACTGTCATAAAGGTTTAAATTTGAATCGTCAGAATTGAGAGTTACCAAAACTTTTTCGTGTTTAAAATTCTTTTCAACAGCACCAAACTTAATTTTTTCTACATCAAAAAAGAATTTCTGTTTTCCGTCCAACTTACCTTGAGGAATTGTTAATACTTTACCGGTAATTTCGGAATTAACAGGTGCTAAATTGAGAAGTGCATCGACATTCTTAAGTCTTGAAGAGGTGTTTATAACCCCAAGATAAAATATTAAAAGCCATGCAATTACATATTTTATCGGAATCTGCTCAAAGCATACCAACAATATAAGAATTATTGAAAACAAAAGCGAGACCACTAGCAAATGTGATGACAATACTGCATAAAGCGCAAGAATATAGACTCCTGCAGAGAGGAGCATCAAGATATTCTTATTTCGTTCAACTAACCCGCAAAAGTTTTTCAACAAATTTAACAAGCTTTTTAACCATTCAACTGTTCAACTTAAAACGATAAGCCTCAAACGTTACTATTTTGCAGCTTTACCTTCTGACACAATGTATTCTTTTTCAATCCCTTGTGCATCAAGAATAAAGTCACACAGTTCTCTTACTGCACCACGTCCACCATTAATTGATGATTTAAAATTACAAACTTCCTGAACTTCTTTTACCGCATCATTCGGACAGCATGCCAAGCCGACTTTTTCCAATATACAAACATCCGGAAGGTCATCACCCATATAAGAAACATTTTCATAAGTCAGATTATATTTTGCCATAATCTCTTCCAAAGCAGGCAATTTATAACGTTGACCTTGATATAATTCCGTAATATTAAGGTTTTCAGCACGATGTTTAACTGTACCATTATTTCTTGCTGTTATTATAGCAGTGATAAAACCGGAACGTCCCATTCTTACAAGTCCATGACCGTCCTTTACATTAAAAGTTTTATACTCGACACCGTTTTCATCATACGTAACGCTGCCGTCTGTCATAACACCATCTACATCAAATGCCATTAATTTAATCTTTTTAGCCGCTTCCAGAGCATTATTTTTTAATTCAGCCATTGTTAACCTCCCTTTTTACTTTTATCCTCTTAAAAAGATTATATTATAAATTTCAACCAAAAGGTTGATTTAATTTCAAAAGTGTTAAAAAAGTTAAAAAAAATGCCGATAGATATAGAGTTAAGGAAATATACATGTTACAACTATTACCCCAAAGTGAAACGCTAAAACCGAATAGTACAAATCCGGCAAAAGCAGTTGAATATATCAACTCATATATCAACGAGTACCCTTGCGAAACCATGAGCGTAGACATCTCGTTTATGAATGTTTTAGATGCGTGCTACGTATCAACTTTATGCTCAGCATCGCATTACGTAAAGTATCCAAACGGAAAAATCAGTTGGAAAATATCCTCTGAACTTATCCGTGAATTCAACAGAGATTTAGAACTCGGAAACTCAGAATACTGTTTATAAGACTTCTATAATTTGTTTTATGTCATCAGATGTAACTGATTGCAGCGCAATTGTCTTATGCTCAGGAGTCAAAACTCCTTTGTCCTTGAGAAGACTTAAAACCTTTAATACAAGTGTTTGATTTTCACTGTCTAACAAAGCTTCCAACTCTTCTATTTCATTTGCGTAATCAATCGCAAAGAAAACAAAATCACTTCCCTCGAAAAGTTCATCATAGAATAAACTTTCGAGTTTTTTATCATTCAAACCTGAAAGGAGTCTGTTTAGCTCAAAAATACAATCTTTTGTGTTTTTATCAGAATCAAACATGTACTCTTCATTTTGAGCAAACTCTCCAAATTTATCTTTAGCTAACTTGAGCAAAATTGCATTATAGCTATTCAACGGTTTTGCAAGAATCTTCTGAAAAACTTCGTACAAATCAAAGTTTATTACAGAAGAGAGCGGAATTATTTCCGGAATTGCATTTACTATATAGCAAAGCACTAATGCTGCCGTTTCATCATCATTTTCAATTAATTCTGTCAACGGCATCAGATACGGGATTTCTGATGCAATGTTTTCTGCAAATGAAGATTTTTTCATTACTTCTACAACTTTATCAACAGAGTCTTTAGCCTGATATGCAGCCAAAAATCTTACCGCATCAAAGCATTTAAATTCATCCTCAGATTCCAAAGACTTCAAGGCTTCTTCTTTAGATACCTCGTCATTCAATATTGATAGCACTTCTGTAGAATTAATCGCCAAAGGTTCAAAATCTGAATACGCTGTTTTACGCAACAACGGTAGCATTTCATTCAACAATTCTTTGTGCACGAACGAAAAATACTTAACCGCATAGGCCTTTGCAGAATCATTTCCATTCAAATAAATTTCTTTCATTTCAGGAAGCAACTCATCTCCGCTAAAAGAATGCAACACTCTCGCAATCATAGTATCATAAGACGGAGAATAGCAATCCAAAAAGTTCAAAAGATTCAAATAATTATCCTTGCTACATGCATTTTGAATTCTTTTGGCAACATTATTTTTAATAAAATCAAACAAAAAATCGTCTTGTTTCACAAGCTTAGCAAACAAATCTATATCAGAATTGTCGACCAAAGCCTTAGCAACAGACTCATACTCCGCCGGATTTTTACCTGTGAGTTTCTTAATCAAATCCATAGAAAACAGCCTGTTCTAGTCAAGATAAAATACTGTTACTACTTTGTGAGCTTCATCAGCATATTCAAGAGCTGTATGAAGAGTGCGGCTTGTATGAGACAAGAAGCAAATCAACTGATTGCAATCATCAATAATTTCTCTGTTACAAACTCTTGATGCATCAGCCAAAGTCATCATAGCTCTGTCTGCGTGTTCTACGATATTAGGAACCCCAATTAATTGGTCTTGAACGTCAGAAGGTTGTTGACCGATTGTTTGAGGCAAAATAACTTTCAATTTGTCCGGATTAGACTTCATTGCACCTCTGATTGCAGCTGCGTTTGTACCACAAGAACCACCAGATGTAATAATAGTATTACCTTGCATTACAAGAGCCGTAGTCAAAGTTTCAATCATTTGTTGGTGTGTTATAGCTAGGTTTCTTGAACCGATAATTGCGATTCTTTTGGCGGGTTGTTTGATTGTTGCTAATTCCATAGCTAACTCATCAACTGTGTCCGGAGCGTTATCAGCTACATCCATATCCCCCATCGGAACCATAATGGACGGCTGTTTTTGCTCGTCTTCCAAAGAATCAAAAATTTCAATCATCGTACCACCTTTATCAATTGCAAATAATATCTATTTTGTGTATGCTAGGATATAATAGCATAAAAATATACATTTGGGAATAGGGGAATGGAAAATATTTTAGAAAAACTCAATACTGAACAGCAAGATGCTGCCAAAACTACAGAAGGAGCTCTGTTAATTCTTGCAGGCGCAGGAAGCGGCAAAACAAGAGTTTTGACAACCCGTATTGCCTATATGATTCAACACGGAGCCATTGCAGGAAGGATTCTTGCCGTAACATTCACAAACAAGGCTGCTCGTGAGATGAAAGAACGTCTGACATCCATTATCGGAGAAAAAAACGTTAAATATATGTGGGTTGGCACATTCCACAGCATTTGTGGCAGAATTTTAAGACAAGATATAGAAAATTACTCATTCCAATCAGGGAAAAAACTTGATAAAAACTTCACGATATATGATGAAACAGATTCTCTTGCCGTCATTAAACAAGGTATCAAAAAACTGAATTTGGATGACAAAATTTATGCACCAAAATTAGTCAAAACAGTTATTTCAAACGCTAAAAACAAAATGCAAGATGCTTATACTTTTGCAACATTTGCCAGAGATTTTAAGTCTCAAAATATTGCCAAAATTTTCGAATATTACGAAAACACTCTAAACAATAACAACGCAATAGACTTTGATGATATGCTTATGCTAACTGTTAAGCTGCTTGAACAGAATCCTGAAGTTAGAAAAAAATATTACGACAAATTTCAACACATAATGGTTGACGAGTATCAGGATACCAACCAAGCTCAATACCAACTGGTTAATGCGCTTTACACAAATTTTGAAAAATTCGTACCACAGGAACGTTCTCTGTGCGTTGTGGGCGATGTCGACCAGTCAATTTACAGTTGGCGTGGTGCTGATTTCAGAATTATTATGAATTTTCAAAAAGATTTTCCGGATGCAAAAATTGTTAAATTAGAACAAAATTACCGTTCTACAGCAAACATTCTTAATGCAGCAAACTCCGTTATTGAAAACAACGAAGAACGTGTGGACAAAGTCCTGTACTCACAAAAAGGTGACGGTGAAAAAATTACATATTATGAAGCTCAGGACGAAGCTGATGAAGCTAACTATATTGTTAAATCTATCGTAAACACATCTGATAACTATAACCAGTTTTCAATTCTTTACAGAACAAACGCTCAATCCCGTGCGTTAGAAGAAGCTTTAATTGCAGCCGGTGTTCCATATCGCATTTACGGCGGACTTAAGTTCTACGACCGTAAAGAAATCAAAGATGCCATAGCATACTTAAAACTAATTTACAACACGGATGATTCTCAATCTTTGAGGCGAATTGTAAATGTCCCAAAACGTGCTATTGGAGAAACCACGCTTAAGCATCTTCAAGAATACGCAGATAGTCAGGATATAAGCCTGTTCGCAGCCATTCTTGATGTAGACAACATCTCTGCAATTAAATCAGGTACTGCAACTAAACTCAAAGATTTTTCAACACTTATTCTCAAACTAAAGGAAGCTCAAAGCAAATACAGCCTTCCGGAATTTTTAGGATTAGTGCTTGAAAAAAGCGGATACTTG
>CAKVMU010000077.1 GCA_934773085.1 uncultured Candidatus Melainabacteria bacterium | reverse complement strand
GTTGCAGTTGCATTGTCACTTCCGTCCAAATTGTATGCAATAGAATTATTAGTCAAGCTTGTCCAAACCCACGGGCTGGATGAGCCTGCTGCGTCTCTTACCATCTTTTTATTTACCATTGGAGCTGATGCTGCCGCTATAATTGCCACTATGAGCAGCACTATCATCATTTCCATCAAAGAAAAACCCTTAAAAAACCTATTAGTCATACATTAACTCCATATCCTAACTCTGAAACAATTTTACCATGTTATTAAATGAGAACAAAATAAATATATTAAGTTTTGTAACAAAAAATATCATCTCTGAAATCAGATAAAATTTATATACTTTAAATATATGTAAGATGTAATTTAATAGGAGCTTTAAAAATGTCAACAAACATTAACGCAAATCTTCTTAAAAACTTTATAATTAAAACAATCGGTTCTGACCATTTAACAGAAAAACAAGCTCAAAAAGTCGGAATCAAAGAAAGTGAGTACACAGAAGCAAATGTTGATGAAAATAATTATCTTGAACTCGACGAAATACTCGATGATTCAAAACTTTATGAAAAATTTGCAACTATGTACATAGATGAAAAAGAAGAAGAAAAAAATATAGACCAAGAGAAAGAAAAAGAAGAGCAGGCTAAAGTAAAGGACAAAAACGAAACAGGCGTATAGGACTCGTTATATTAAGAGAGAGAAGAAAAATTTAAAGAATAAGGTATTTTAAGCGGGGCTAAGTCCCCGTTTTTTATTAGCAAAATTTTCAAAAAGCGCTCATTAAGCGTATTTCAGACACTTAAAGATTGCTTAATATTTCTTAACATTAGTGACAAACTCTCAAAATGAATGTAAAAATATGATATAATATAGGTAGGAGCAGCTTAGGATAGTTACCCGCAGGAAGAGCGAGCAGAAAGGCATTCTAATATAAGATGACAAGCAGTATTCAGTTCCACAATGACCTTGAAAAATTAATGGCCATTATGCCCCAAAAGGTTGTATCAAATCTTACAATCGACAGACTGGAAGATGTTATTGAGATTGTACTTGATATCGGAAGAGCTCCAGAGATTCGACACGCAGGCGGACGAATAGAAAAGCTTGGCACAGAAGGGGTAACAGATGAGGATATCAATTTTGTAACCTCACATTTGCAAGAATTCACCCACGATAACCGTTCCGGAATCCCCGGAACTTTGCACAGAATAAGCGCAATAAGAAACAGACAGGGGAAAATTGTAGGTTTAACATGCCGTATCGGAAGAGTTGTCACAGGAACAATCTCCTGTATAAAAGATATTTGTACACAAGGCAAAAGTATTCTGTTCCTTGGTCGACCGGGCGTAGGTAAAACAACTAAACTTCGTGAAATTTCACGACTTGTGGCAGATGAACTCGGCAAACGTGTTGTAATCGTTGATACATCAAACGAAATTGCAGGTGACGGAGACACTCCTCATCCGGCTATCGGCTCAGCCAGAAGAATGCAAGTTCCACAGCCGGAATTTCAAAAAGATATTATGATTGAAGCGGTTGAAAATCATACTCCTGAAGTAATCGTTGTTGACGAAATCGGTACAGAAGCCGAGGCGCAAGCAGCAAGAACGATTGCGGAAAGAGGGGTCATGCTCATTGCGACTGCACACGGCAACAGTCTGGAAAGCCTTATTAAAAACCCAACATTGTCTGACTTAGTCGGTGGAATCCAATCAGTTACACTTGGTGACGATGAAGCGAAAAGAAGAGCTTCTCAAAAAACGGTTCTTGAGAGGGAAAAACAACCGACTTTTGACATTGTTATAGAGATTATTGACAGAAACACTTTGGCTGTATACAAAAACACTGCAGAAGCTGTTGACTATATCCTAAGAGGATGGCCAATTCGTCCGGAACTCAGAAAAGTTGACAAAGAATACACAGATAAGGTTCAGGATATACCTGCAAAACAGGAACAAGCTCCTGTTCAACAAGCAAACGAAAACAGCATGAACTTTACATTCTCTCGACAAAAGTATTGCGAACAAAACAAACCAATGAAAAAAGTTTACCTGTACGCTGTATCAAGAACTATTGTTGAGAAATTGATTGAGCGATTAGATTTTAATCTTGAAATAACAAGAAACGTAGAAGATGCCGACATTGTGATTGCGCACAAAAACTTTGCGAAGGGCGGAGCAAAAATTCTTAATACAGCAAAAGAATACAGAGCGCAAATTTTCTACGTAAAAACAAACTCTATGGCCCAGATACAGAAAGTACTTAAGGATGCTTTAGATATCCGACCATACGACAATGAAAACGATACCGGTTATCAAGACGATACAGAGATTGCTCTTGATGAAGTGAAGACAGCTATAAAACAAGTTATGGACGGTGCTGAAGTAATTGAGCTTGCACCTCAAAACACTCAAATCAGAAAATTGCAACACGAACTTGTTGAACAATATGGTCTGCAAAGCACATCAATTGGCGAAGGCGACGATAGACATTTAAGAGTTTCCAGATAGAATTAATTCATATATCTTAACAGATTGGCAGAGGCAGAAAGATAGTGTATGATACTATTGGGGAGAAGTGTGACTTCTTTTCGGATAGTTGATTTTTAAGGAAATACACAATTATGAGAGATTTTAAAAAGTGGGGATATACACTCGCCGGACTTATTTTGACCGTATTGCCGTCCGCAGCAGCAATGTCATTCCCGAATATTAATATCGGTATGCAACCGGCAAATACACCTCAGGACTTCACTAACGGTTTGCAGATTTTAATCTGGTTAACAATCTTGACTCTTGCGCCAAGCATCTTAATTATGACAACATCATTCATTCGACTGGTTGTTGTTTTATCGCTTGCAAGACAAGCTATCGGGGCAAGCAATTTACCTCCGAACCAAGTATTAACAAGCTTAGCACTTATTTTAACGTTTTTCATAATGGCTCCAACGTTCAATGAAATCAACGAAAAAGCTTTACAACCATATATGAACAACCAAATTACGCAGCAGGTAGCATTAGACAGAGGGATTGAACCTATCAGAAACTTTATGTTTAAACAAACTCACGAGAAAGAGCTCGCATTATTTGTCAGAATGGCAAAAATAGAAAAGCCTAAGACGAAAGCAGATGTTCCAACATATGTATTATTGCCATCTTTTATTTTAAGTGAGTTAAAAACGGCTTTCACAATTGGTTTCGTTGTGTATTTGCCGTTTCTAGTAATAGATATCGTCGTATCATCAGTACTTGTTTCAATGGGTATGATGTTCTTGCCTCCGACAATGATTGCTTTGCCTTTTAAATTAATCATGTTCGTAATGATTGACGGTTGGTATTTGATTGTAAAATCCTTAGTAGAAAGTTTTGTGAGGTAGGCTATGCAAGATATTGTCATCACACTTCTGCAAAAAATGTTTATTTTAACGCTACAAATGTCTGTACCGATTCTGCTTGTCGGTGTAATTATAGGTCTTATCGTAAGTATTTTCCAGACCGTTACTCAGATTCAGGAATCAACATTGACATTTGTACCAAAAATTGTTGGTTGCGTACTTTTGCTCATATTCTTGTTACCATGGATGATGAGTGTTTTCATAACCTCTGTTAATGAGTTCATGTCCACAATACCTCAGCTTATAGGGGCAATGTAATGTTTAATCTGGATGTGTTGTTTTCAGTCGGGAACATAATCTTATTCATGGCAATCTTTACCAGATTGTCAGGATTATTTGCTTCTGCGCCGTTATTTTCAACATATCCAATTCCAACACAGGTTAAAATTTGGTTAGCAGCAGTGATTGCATTCATATTATTTCCAATTGTACAGACAAACTCTTCATTTGTAACTCCAAACTCAGTACCTGCCTTGACGTTAATACTTTTTAAAGAATTTTTAATAGGCTTTGCAATAGGTTTCTGCGCAAACATTCTATTCATTGGGGTTGAGTTAGGCGTAAATACTTTTGCGATACAAATGGGACTTTCCGCAGACCAAGCTTTGAATCCTACGTCTGGTGGCAGATCCCCTGTAATCACACAGGCTTACACATATCTCGCAACCATGATATTCTTAGCTTCCGGCGCACATCAATGGTTGTTTGCAGCCGTATACAACAGCTTCAAAAGCATGCCGGTGGGATATGTCATCACTTTTTCGCCGGCAATTGTAGAACAAATTATCATCATTACCGGACAAGTGTTTGCAGTGGGTTTAGGCATTGCACTCCCAATATTTGGAGTACTTTTTATTACGGATATTTTATTGGGCTTCACTTCAAAAATGATGCCTCAAATGAACATATTTATGGTTTCAATGCCATTAAAAATATACTTAGGTCTACTATTATCGTTGATATTTATGCGACCTATGGCTGAATACATTGCAGTTCTTGTAGAACAATTCCTAACGAGAATTGCGGGAATATTTTAAATAACAGAAGGAAATAATGAGTAACGACGCAGCAGAAAAAACCGAAGAAGCCACCACCCGACGGCGAACGAAAGAACGTGAGCGAGGAAATGTAGCAAAAAGTAAAGATATGGAATCCGCACTTGTAATGGTGGGCGGAATTGCCTTGCTTGGTGTTCTTGCAAAACATATGTACACAACAATAATAGGCATGATGCAGGAAACTTTTACCAATCTTAATCCTGCTTCAATTGACACATCAAGCATTGTCGGTTTATTGTACCCGTATTTCAGATATTTGGGAATAATTGTACTACCATTTTTAATCCTACTTGCAATCCTCGCCGTAGTCGTCATAAGAATGGATGTAGGACAAGTTTTTGCGCTAGAAAAAGCTAAATTCAATCTGCAAAATCTTAGCCCTAAAAGAATGCTTGACAATGCTAAAAGAGTATTTAATCCTTTCCAACCACGTTCAATGGTTGAATTTGTAAAATCTATACTAAAAATTATCATTGTTGGAGCATGCGGTTATTCAGCAGTTAACAGCAGAAAGGGCGATTTAATCGGTTTAGTTGGGTTGGAGATTCCTGTTGCACTCAATATCATCTGCTCAATTCTCGTTAACATGATTATTAATATGTGTCTTGCAATGCTTATTTTAGGATATTTGGATAAAAAGTATCAAACATATGAGTATGAAAAGTCCATTAAAATGACAAAACAAGAGGTTAAAGACGAACATAAGGATACAGAAGGGGACCCTAAAATTAAAGCCAGAATCCGTTCTATTCAAATGCAGATGGCTCGTCAAAGGATGATGGCATCAGTTCCGCAGGCAGATGTTGTGGTTACTAACCCAACTCACTATGCGGTCGCTATACAATATGACAAAACTAAAGCTCCAGCTCCTATTGTAGTAGCAAAAGGGGTTGATTATTTAGCTTTCCAAATCAGAGAAATCGCAAAGTCTAACAATGTTCCGATTGTTGAAAACAGACCGGTTGCGAGAGCCCTCTATAATTCTGTACCAATTGATGGTATAATACCATCAGACTTGTATGTAGCTGTTGCCGAAATTCTGGCATACGTATACAATAGTAAGAGAGGAGAAACATAGGCGGAAGAGGATGGAGTTTTCCAAGTTATCTAATTTATTAAAAAATAACGATATTGTTCTTGCTATCGGCTTGGTTGTAATCGTCTGCATGATGGTTATACCACTTCCTGCGCCTTTATTAGATATTTTACTCACGATAAACATCTCTTTGGCTGTTGTTATTCTGTTGGTTTGCTTATATACACAAGAGCCACTTGATTACTCTTCTTTTCCAACCGTACTTTTGATTGCAACATTATTCCGACTTGGCTTGAACGTAAGCTCAACAAGGTTAATTTTATTGCATGGTGAAGCCGGTAATGTTATTAATGCATTTGGAGAATTTGTTGTCGGCGGTAATTACGTTGTCGGTGCTGTTATATTTTGTATCTTAGTATTAATCAACTTTATGGTTATCACAGGTGGTGCTACCCGTGTTGCTGAAGTATCTGCTCGTTTTACATTGGATAAAATGCCTGGTAAACAATTAAGTATTGATGCGGATTTAAACTCTGGTTTGATAAACGAAGAACAGGCAAAAGAACGACGCCGTAAACTTGAAAGAGAAACTGACTTCTACGGAACGATGGATGGTGCTTCCAAGTTCGTAAAAGGCGATGCCACAGCCGGAATTGTTATTACTATTGTAAACATTATAGGTGGCTTGGTAATCGGTATTATCCAATTGGGAATGAACGTACAACAAGCACTTGGCACATATACAATCTTAACAGTCGGTGATGGTCTGGTATCTCAAATTCCGGCGCTTTTGATTTCTACCGCTACAGGTTTGATTGTATCAAGAGCTACAGGCAAAGATGAATCTCTTTCTGCCGATATCAAGAATGAAATGTTTTCTGACCCAAGAATTCTTGGTGTAGTATCCGGTCTATTAACATTTATGGGGATAATCCCTGGAATGCCAACCGCTCCTTTCCTTATAATTGCAAGTATAGCTGGCGGAATGGCTTATTTTAAGAGCAAAGAAAAAGCGCAAAACATTCAAACAGAAGAAGCTAAAAAGATTGAAATGGAGCAACAAGAAAAGCTCGGAAAGAAAGAAAAGCGTGCAAAAGCAACAAAAGAAAGCGTTATGGAGCTTCTCAATGTCGATACAATCGAAATAGAAGTAGGCTACAGGCTTGTACAATTGCTTAACGTTGAAATGGGCGGAGATTTGCTTGAAAGAATTGCGCAAATTCGCAGACAAACAGCTCTGGATTTGGGTATAGTATTACCGTCAATAAGAGTTCGAGACAATTTACAGCTCTCCCCTAACTCATATCAAATTAAATTAAAGGGAGTTGCTCTTGAGTCAGGCGAAGTTTACCCTGAAAGATACTTGGCTATGTGTGCAGGTGACCCTGTCGGAAACCTTACAATAAACGGCATTCACGCTATTGAGCCGGCTTTTGGACTTCCGGCTTTGTGGATTGAGCCAAAAGATAAAGATTTGGCTGAAATGTCAGGATATACAGTCGTATCCGCATCAGCAGTTATTTCAACTCATATTACAGAAGTAATTAAAAAATGCGCTTACGAAATTGTCTCAAGATTTGATATACAACAACTTATTGATAATCTTAAAAAAGAAGTTTCAGAAGAATATGTTGATGACATAATGAAAGATATTACTATCGGAGACGTTCAAATCGTTATCCAAAACTTGCTAAAAGAAGGTGTTGCAGTAAGAGATTTGAAAACAATATTGGAAACTATTAGCTTGCAATCGAAAATTAATAAAAATCCAAACTTCTTAACCGAACATGTAAGACAAGCTTTGTCCAGAAATATTTGCAAACAAAATCTTGCCGATACGGGAGATTTATACGTAATTACAATTGCTCCTGATGTCGAAAATACAATTGCAAAAGGCGCAAGTCCGGATGGCTCAAGTGTAACTCTAGATCCTAATTTCACGAGAGCATTGTTCGACAGAATGAATTTGGAATTGGAAAAAGCTATTACTGCGACAGGTAATCAACCTGTAATACTATGTTCTTCACCAATAAGA
>CAKVMU010000076.1 GCA_934773085.1 uncultured Candidatus Melainabacteria bacterium | reverse complement strand
GTAAGCCCGTACGGACTCACCGTCTGTCCCGCCTTTCGACGGTCTTTTGCCTCCAAAACATCTTTCATATGCTCCACAGGCAAATTATGTCCTTCTATTTCAAGAAGGGTACCGATTATGGTTCTCACCATATTATAAAGAAACCTGTTTCCCTCAATATGGATAAAAACCCTGTCCCCTTGCCTTTCTACTTCAGCTCGGGTAATAAAACAAACTTTGCTCGGGTTAAGCGTTCCGGAGCTTTTAAAACTTGAAAAATCGTGCTCACCTATCAGATAGTTTAATGCTTGTTGCATTCTACCGTCATCCAGATTAAATTTCACTCTCGGTATATCACCGTCAAACGCTTGTTTATAACGTCTGTTAATCAGTTCATACCTATAATACCTGCACTTTGCAGATTTTTGAGCGTGAAACCTTTCTGACACAATCCTCAAATTGTCGACAGATATATCTTCAGGAAGAATTTCATTTATGTGATAGATAAATTTTGAAGCAACAATATCTTTATCTGTATCAAAATGAAGTACTTGCCCTAAAGCGTTAACACCTCTGTCCGTTCTTCCGGAAAAGATTGTCTTAATCGGTCTTATATCGGAAGCGGCATTGCTGCCGCTTTTTATCAAAGTTCGAAGTGCTTTCTCTATTTCTCCCTGTACCGTAGGTGTTTCAATTTCCCGTCCGCCTTCATATTGAATCTGGCTTCCTGCATAATTTTTACCCCGATACTGGACATCAAGAGCGTAGCGCATTGACTATACCAATTGAATCAATGCCATTTCAGACGCATCGCCTCTTCTCGGAGGAAGTCTGAAAATTCTTGTGTAACCACCTTGTCTTGAAGAGTATTTAACACCGATGATGCTGAACAATCTTCTCAAAACTGTTTGGTTTGCAAGTTTTTTGCCTTCTTGAGGCGCATCAAATAATTCGCCTGTTGCTGTATCAATTAACTGACCGATTTCTTTATCAAAGATATATCTTCCGGCTAGTCTTCTTGAGTTCAAGTCACCTTTCTTAGCCAAAGTGATAACGTTTTCAGCATATGGTTGAAGAGCTTTTGCTCTTGCCATAGTTGTTTTGATTTCACCGTGAACAATAAGTTCGGTAGCCAATGAACGCAACAAAGCCTTTCTCTGGTCTTGTGCTTTACCAAGTGTATTTTTCTTTGTTTGGTGTCTCATTGTTTTTTATCCTTTATTCTTTTCTGTTTATTCTTGTATTAATTATTCTTCAGAACCTTCAAGAACCAAGCCTTCTTCATCAACTTCAGGGTTTGGAGCAAGGTCTAAACCGAAGTGGTGAAGTCTTTCGATAACTTCATCTGATGATTTTTTACCGAAATTCTTGATGTTTAACAAATCGTGTTCTGATTTTTTAAGCAATTCAGCCATTGAATTGATGCTTGCTCTTTTTAAGCAATTGTAAGCACGAACTGAAAGTTCCAACTCATCAATTGTAATAGAAGGTTCTTCAGCTGAAGCAGCTTCCGGAGCTTCTTCCTTAACTGCAACTTTTTCTTCTACTTCTTTGTGAGAAGTTTTGCCGGTGATTGCTGCGATTTGAACAAAATGTTCAATCAACAAATCAGCAGCTTGAGTCAAAGCTGTAGCAACATCAATAGTACCATTTGACCAAATTTCAAGAGTCAATTTATCAAAGTCGATGCTGTCGCCAACACGAGTGTTTTCAACTTCGTAGCTAACTCTTTTGATAGGCATGAAAGTTGCATCAATCGGAAGCATATCAATTGCTGTTCCTGCTTTTGCGTTTCTAGGAACATCGTTAGCAACATAACCTTTACCGGTTTCTACAATAACATCAGCGTGGAATGAACCACCTTCTGCTATTGTACAAATTAACCAATCAGGGTTAACAACTTTTACGCCTGCAGGAAGTTGAATATCACTTGCCAATACAGCACCCGGTTTATCAACATCTATTCTCAAGTGTTGAGGTTCTTTAGAATCAGTCTTAACAGCCAAACCTTTCAAGTTTAGCATAACGTCAATTACATCTTCCAAAACCCCAGGAATTGCAGTGTATTCGTGAGTAATACCTTCAATTCTGCAAGAAGTTACAGCAGTACCTTCCAAGCTTGAAAGCAATACACGTCTGAGCGCATTACCGATAGTTGTACCAAATCCTCTTTCGAGCGGTTCAATAGTAAATTTACCGTATTGTGAACCGTCTGATCCGGCCATCGTATTAACAGTTTTAATTTTCAATTCCATATTAATTTCTCCTATCAGCCTATTTTGAATAGTACTCTATAACTAGTTGTTCTTTAATTTCAGGATCAAGTTCTTCTCTTTGAGGAACTCTTTCGAATGTAATCTTCAAAGCATCTTTATCAACTGTTACCCAAGCTGGAGCGCATGACAAGTCAATAGCACTCATAACTGTCTTAAGGTATTCGTTGCTCTTAGCTTTAACAGTGATTACATCACCTGCTTTAACTGAATATGATGGAATATCTACTTTCTTACCGTTAACCAAAACGTGACCGTGGTTAACAATTTGTCTTGATTGTTTTCTTGTTACACCAAAACCTGATCTGAACAAAATGTTGTCAAGTCTTGATTCTAAAAGTTGAAGAAGAATTGTACCGGTTACGCCTTTTCTTCTTGCAGCTTCATGATAATATTTTGCGAATTGTTTTTCGCTAACCAAATAAGTTAATCTGATTTTTTGTTTTTCATTTAAGTGGATTGCATATTCAGAAAGTTTTTTTCTTACTGCACCATGTTGACCTGAAGCGGTTTGTCTCATAGAAACAGTTAGCTTTCTGTTTGATAAATCCTTTACTCCGTAGTTACGGAACAATTTATTGGTTGGTCCTGTGTATCTTGCCATTATTTTCTCCTTTTCTTGTGTCGGGCATCTATGGTTTGTGCTTTTGGCGAAGCTCAAGCCCCGACTGTAATAACTAAGTTGAAAAGTTGAACAGTTGGAAGGTTGAATAGTTTGTTTAAAACCTTACCTACATTCCACTCTTCAATCGAGAGCGTACTAAACACGTCTCTTTTTAGGTGGACGACATCCGTTGTGAGGAATTGGTGTTACGTCCTTAATCAAAGTGATTTCCAAACCTGCTGCTTGGATAGCTCTGATTGCTGTTTCACGACCTGAACCAGGTCCTTTAATGTAAACTTCAACCTTTTTCATACCTTGATCGATAGATTTTTTAGCTACCAATTCAGCTGCTGATTGTGCTGCGAACGGAGTACCTTTTCTAGCACCCTTAAATCCTGTAGCACCTGCAGTAGCCCAAGCAATAGCATTACCTTGAGTATCAGTAGAAGTTACAATTGTATTGTTGAAAGTTGACTGAATATGAACAACCCCTTGCAATACGTTTTTCTTTTCTTTTTTCTTTGTAGTTTTTGGTCTTGCCATTTTTGTATTCCGTATAATTTACTATTTAATTTCTTTTAATTTTGGTATTGAATTATTCCTTCACGCTCCGCTGTCGTTCATTTCGTTTTGCGTAAGCAAAACTGTCATTCACTTAGCTCCGCGGTACTTCGTGTTAGTCTCGCTAAAGCGAGCCGTCACACTACGGAAAATTCAATTATTTTTTCTTACCTGCGATAGGTCCAGTCTTTTTACCACGTCTTGTTCTTGCGTTAGTTTTTGTTCTCTGACCTCTGCAAGGAAGACCTCTTTTGTGTCTCATACCTCTAAAAGAGTTAATTTCTTGAAGACGTTTGATGTTCATTGCAACTTCACGTCTCAAGTCACCTTCAATATGGAATTCAGACAATGCGTTACGCAGATTTTTAATATCGTTTTCTGTCAAATCGTCTGTTCTCAAATCAGCAGAAATGCCTGTTACTTCGAGAATTTTCTTTGCTCTGGCAGGTCCTATACCGTAGATATAAGTCAATGCCACTTCTAGTCTTTTGTTACGAGGTAAGTCTACCCCAACTAATCTTGCCATGTTTTCTTTCCTTTATTTTAATTTGTACTTAACTTTGTTTTACGAATGAGTTAATAAGTTAATAGGTGAATAAGTTAATAAGCGGAACGCACCGACTTTGTTCACCTTTCAACGAACCAACTGATTAACCCTGTCTTTGTTTGTGTTTTGGGTTTTCACAAATTACGGCAACTCTGCCTTTTCTTTTGATAACTTTGCACTTGTCGCACATAGGTTTTACTGATGATCTTGTTTTCATTTTTCTTTCCTTTACTTATATTTAACTTGTTATTTAAGTCTGAATGTAATTCTTCCTTTTGATAAATCATACGGGGTCATTTCGACCTTTACTCTGTCACCCGGAAGAATTCTGATGAAATTCTTTCTGATTTTACCGGAGATATGAGCCAGAATTTCATGTCCGTTTTCGAGTTTAACTCTGAACATTGCATTCGGCATGGACTCCAGAATTGTACCTTCAATTTCTATTACGTCTTTTGCCATGTTGTCCTCTATTTTCGGCTATCAAACGACATCATAATTCGACATCTTAACTTATCATACGTGCTAAATTTCTGTTTGCAAGCAGTTTTATTCAATTTCAGGGGTAATTGTAAATTTTTATGAACGATTGTTTTTATATTTTTTGGTCTTAATGCGATATCATACAATATTTACAAAAAGCATGATAAAAACAAACGAATAGCGCTACTCGCAGATATTAAAAATTAGTTTTTATATTTTCTATTTTTATAAAAACAAGCGAATCTGCTATCCTCAAATTTTGCTTCATAATTTAATTACCGATGAATACTTTACTTTTTACCCCCTTTGCGTGATAATTCCCATATAAAGAAAGGGATTAATCATGAATGAAGTTAGAGTAAGAATTGCGCCTTCACCGAGCGGAAACCTCCACATCGGAACTGCAAGGACAGCTTTATTTAATTATTTATTTGCTAAGAAAAATAATGGTAAATTTATTTTAAGAATAGAAGATACCGATGCTGAAAGAACCAGTCAAGAATACGTAGACAACATTTTTGACAGCTTGAAAGCTCTTGGTCTGAATTGGGACGAAGGTCCGGATGTTGGTGGTGATTACGGTCCTTACACTCAGTCAAAAAGATTTGATATCTACCCTAAATATATTCAAAAGCTTCTTGACGAAGGTTTTGCTTACGAATGCTATTGCACTCCGGAAGAATTAGAAGCCGAAAAAGAAGAAGCTGCAAAAAACAAAAAAGCTTACGTTTATACTAAAAAATGCGAAAACTTAACCGAGGAAGAAAAGGCAAAACTTAGAGCTGAAGGCAGAAAACCTGCAATTAGATTCAACGTCGCAAAAGCTCAAAAAGCTTTCCACGATACTTCAATCCTTGAATTCGACGATTTGGTTAAAGGCAAACTCCATATGGATACAGACCTTATCGGCGACTTCGTAATCATGAAATCGAATGGTGCACCTACTTACAACTACGCTGTTGTAATCGACGATGCGCTAATGAAAATTTCTCACGTAATCAGAGGTGAAGACCACATTTCAAACACATATAAACAAATTTTGATATTCGAAGCATTAGGTTTTGAGGTTCCACGTTTTGGTCACCTTGGAATGATTCTTGCTCCTGACAGAAGCAAACTTTCAAAAAGGCATGGTGCAACTGCCGTTTCTGACTTCGTAGAACAAGGTTACTTGACAGAAGCCCTTGTTAACTTCGTTGCTCTTCTTGGCTGGTCACCTTCTGACGGTCAAGAAATCAAAACTGTTAGCGAAATCGCTCAAGATTTTAGAATTGGCGAAATTTCTTCTTCTAACTCAATTTTCGAATACGATAAATTGAAATGGATGAACAGCCACTACATCAAAATGCTTCCGATGGAAACACTTAAAGAAAAACTCAAAAAGTATTTAACAAAATATGATTTGAACGAACTTACAGATGCTCAATACACGAGAATGATTGAAATCACATATGAACCTTTAACATTGCTTTCTGACATTACAGATGCAGTTGCATACTTCTTTGGCGGAGACAATGTGGAAATTGATGAAAAAGCGACAGAAAATCTTGCTACAGATTTGTCACAAGAAGTCTTGAGAGCATTCGTTGAACAAGGCGAAGGTTGGGAATGGACTGAAGAAAATCTTCACGAAAAACTCGAAAAATTCAGAGCTGATTTCAAAGAAAAGGGTTACAAACCTAAGTTTACAATGTGGGCTATCAGAGCAGCCGTTACTGGTAGACTTTGCGGTGCTGATATGACGGCAACACTTGCTATCTTGGGTAAAGAACACTCTCTAAACAGAGCAAAGAAAGCTATCAAACCGGCTTTAGTTTAATCTTTAATTAAAAAGAAAAAAAGAGAACCCAAATGGGTTCTCTTTTTTTATGCAATCAAACCTTCTTTTACAAGCTGTTCTCAGATTTCCTTTTTAGTATGTAACTCCTCATCATCTCCGGTTGTAAATCTCTTCAACAACATAACCCCCTGAGTAACGACCCCAAGTGCGAGGATACATGTTATAATTTTCGTCAAAATAGACGTTCTTTTTAATTTTTTAACACCTTTGAAGAATTTATCGATACCTTCACCGTTTTTCAAGGCATCCTTATACTGCTTGTAAAGCTCTTCAATCTTTTTATTTACACCTTTCACTTCCTCAAGATTAATATATGCTCTTGTGTCAATTTTGTCTGTTTTTTCATAAAGTTTTATAATATCCGAGATTTTTGAAGCCTTAACAATCGCATTATCAGGGTTTTTATGCAAAAATTCGTACAAATCCACATTGGACTTGTTTGCAGCATTAAATTCGTCAATACTTTTTTGAATTGAACCATCTTTGAACAAATCTTTCAAAAAACCGTCTTCAAGAACTCTTGCATCAAGCCCAATTGACTTATTGTATTCCTCATTTGCCTTTTTCTCCAACAACTTTTGAATTTCGTTACCTGCAATATACATAAAACTCAATGTAAACGCTTCTTTAATCGCATACCCGACAAATTCCTGCGGACTTCTTGAATCCTTAAGTCTTTCAGCCGTAATTGAACCGTCAAGAATCCACATATTCTTTACCGGATTAAACACAAAACCCTCTACAAAAGAACCTAAACCTTTAAAGGAAGGATTGGAAGTCGATTTTTGGATTTGGTTCTCTTCTTCTTTTTCTTTTTCAACCTTCGCATTGTATTCTGCGATAAGATTTTTTCTTATTTTATTTTCAGTATATTTTTGCTTAAATCTCGTCAGACCAATATAACTGCCAATTGTAAGTGCAGTAGACACAACAAATTTCGCCATCGCAGCATTTTTGAAACTCTTTGGTTTTTGTGAGATTTTTTCAATTTCACTCTTAACTTTATCATTCGGTGAATACTGCTTAATTTTTTCAAGCACCGCCGTATCTTTGAGATTTCTTGCATCAAATTTTGCATCAAATCCAAGAGCCTTAAACACAGTTAAATCAAACAACTTTTTAAAAGCAGGAATACCTAATAACCATATAACTTCGGTTCCGGCTTCATCAATAAATCTGTCTTGCCCTTCTTCTTTCCCTGTAATAAAAGATCCTGCGGTCATCCCTGCTGTTGCGGAAATGTCTTTAACCGCCAACGGAATAAGGGAATTAGGG
>CAKVMU010000075.1 GCA_934773085.1 uncultured Candidatus Melainabacteria bacterium | reverse complement strand
CAAAGAAAAACTCGGAAAGGTTGTTAACCACTATGACCAAATTACGGGTATAGACGTGGTTCTCACCGTTATCAAAAACCCTGCAGCAACCGGAAAACACGTTGCGGAAGTTTCTTGCAAAACAAATACCGGTGTTATTCGCTGCGAAGAATCTGCCGAATCAATGTATGCTAGCATAGACTTGCTCGCAGACAAATTGGACAGACAAGTAAAGAAATTCAAAAGCAAATCTTTGTACTCTGACAAAGCTACTATCCGTAACACAGAAGTCAAAGAAGAAGAGGCTGTAGAGAGTTAGGAGAAATACCTGACCGGCAGGTTTTTAAGAGAGATGATAAACAATAAAAAAGTTGTAGTTATAATGCCTGCTTACAATGCAGAAAAGACTTTAGAAAAAACTTATAATGAGATTTATCAAAATTTCGTCGACGAGATTATTCTTGTCGACGATTTCTCTTCTGACGAAACAAAAGAAATAGCCAAACGGCTAGATATAACCACCATTGTTCACGAAAAGAACAAGGGTTACGGGGCAAACCAAAAATCTTGCTACAAAGCAGCATTGAAAGCCGGTGCAGACATTGTCATAATGCTTCATCCGGATTATCAATACACACCAAAACTGATACCTGCAATTGCCTCTATGATGGCATTTGACGAATATGATGCAGTTATAGCCTCTCGAATGCTTGGAAATTCTGCACTTAAGGGCGGAATGCCTTTATACAAGTATCTGTCAAACAGATTTTTAACCACATTTCAGAATTGTGTTATCGGAGAAAAATTGACTGAATACCACACTGGTTTTCGAGGTTTTACCAGAAAAATTCTGGAAACTCTACCACTTGAAGATTGTAGCGACGATTTTATTTTCGATAACCAAATGCTTGCATTAATTCTGTATAACGGCTACAAAATCGGAGAGATTTCTTGTCCTACAAAATATTTTAAGGAAGCCTCATCCATAAATTTTGCCCGTTCGTGCAAATACGGGCTAGAGGTTTTGTTGGTAAGTTTGCAATACCGACTGGCAAAAATGAAATTTCCTGTAAAATTATTTAACAAAAAAGGAGAAATACTGGATTTTACTAACGGGTTGAATTATTATAACGTTAGAAATCACAATCAACAAGGTTAAAAATCGAAAGGAAATGGGATATGCAAGTTACTTTCAATCCGTACATTAGTACAAATCATCAAGTAAAACAAAATCAAACACAAAATGTTAACTTTCAAGCTGTTTATGCACCGCTTGCGAAAAAGGCAATGAACCCTATACACCAAAAAAAGGGAATTGCAGCATTAGCTGCCGGTTTGATTTATGCTGTAAAATCCATATTTAATAAAGACTTCACAACAGGTAATGATGCACTTGATAGCAAAATTCAGTATTACACTCTACAAAATGGAAGAGGCAGTACCAGTCTTGTCGCACATTACACTAATGCTGAAGAAACAAGACAAATGAATGAAACTCTCAAAGATTATCCACAAATTCTTTCAAGAATATATTTAACCAAAAACGGCAAAGGCAAAAATCCTTTGTATGATGCTGATGTAGAGAAAATGCAAGAAATTAATCGTGCTTTTGCTAATCAACCAAAAGTTTTGGAAAAAATGTACTTACAAAAAAATAAAAAAGGTAAAATAAAGGCTCACCACTGTGATTTGGCTGAATTACAAGAAATGCACAGAGTGTTTGCTGACCGTCCGGATGTTTTAAAGAAAATTCACTTAACAAAGAATAAAAGAGGTTTATACCCGATTAATTATATGCAACAGGATGGACGAAGAGCAATCTTGAATCTGTTCAATAATGATGAGAAAACTCAAAGCAAACTTCTTGACGGTCTGGAAGGGAAATAAACCTATCTATGAAAATAGTTTTGGCATCAGCAAATAAGAATAAGGTAAAAGAGATTAATGCAATCATTGGGGATTCCAATATTGAATTCGTCTTGCCTCCGGAAGGTTTCGACCCGATTGAAGACGGCAAAAGTTTTGAGGAAAACTCATATATAAAAGCACTCGCTGCGTGGAAAATCACCCATAATTGGGTACTTGCAGATGATTCCGGACTTTGCATAGATGCACTCGGAGGCAAACCGGGGATTTATTCCGCAAGGTACGAAGAAACTCCGCAAAAACGTATTGACAGAGTACTCAGAGAAATGTTGGGCGTAAAAGACAGAACAGCGCATTTTGCATGCTGTATGACATTAATCAACCCCAAAGGCGAAAAAGCATTTTCATATACCGGAATTTGCGAAGGTTCTATTGCGGAAAAACAAAGCGGAACACACGGATTTGGTTACGACCCAATATTTCTATTAAAAAATTCCGACAAAACAATGGCAGAATTATCTGACGAAGAAAAAAATCGCATCTCACACAGGGCAAACGCTCTTAAACAGATTGAAAGATATTTGCGCTCAGAGTCGGTTTATGATAATATCAAGTAAAAAGATAGTATTATATGTAATTAAGGAGCATGTATGATTTCAGTAAACGATTTAAAAAACGGTTTAACGCTTGAATTGGACAATGGGCTTTGGACTGTAATTGAATTCCTTCACGTAAAACCGGGTAAAGGTGCAGCGTTTGTAAGAACAAAACTTAAAAACGTAGAATCAGGAAACGTTATTGAAAAAACTTTCCGTGCAGGTGAAAAAGTTGCAAAAGCTATGTTGAACCGCAAGGAAATGCAATATTTATATAAAGAAGGTAAAGAGTTCGTTATGATGGATATGGAAACGTACGAACAACTTCAATTGACAGCTGACCAAGTTGGTGACGGTGTTAAATACCTTAAAGAAAATATGATTGTTCAAGTATTAACTCACGATACAAGAATCATTGGTGTTGATATTCCTGCTCACGTTGAATTGGAAGTTGTTGATACTCCACCAGCTGAAAAAGGAAACACAGCACAAGGCGGTACAAAACCTGCTACATTGGAAACAGGCGCAGTTGTTAACGTTCCGTTCTTCGTATCTAACGGTGATGTAATCAGAGTTGATACCAGAAGTAACGAATACTTAGACAGAGTTTAATAACAAAAGTTGAAAAGTTGAAGAGACGGGGCATTGTTCGAAAGTTTCTTCAACTTTACAACTCCCAAGGAGACAAAAATGAAATTTGAAACAGATTATATAGAAAAATTAGCTAAAATCATTTCTGACAACGGTTTGACAGAGATTTCTCTTGAAGACGGCGAACAAGCAATTACCATCAGAAAAGATTTGCCGGAAGTTAATATGGTAGCATCAGCACCGGCTGCAGTTGCAGCTGCTCCTGCTCCACAAGCTGCCGCAGCACCTACAGACACAAAAGCTGAAGCAGCTCCTAAAGGCAAAGCCGTAACTTCTCCGATGGTTGGTACTTTCTATTCAGCACCTTCTCCGGATGCAGAACCGTTTGTGGAAGTTGGAAAAACAATTGCTGAAGGCGACGTTGTTTGCATTATTGAAGCAATGAAATTGATGAACGAAATCAAGTCAGAACATTCAGGAAAAGTTACACAAATTTGCGTTAAAAACGGTGACCCGATTGAATTCGGTCAAGTTTTGATGTACGTAGAATAGTTGGTTGAGAAGTTGGATAAACAAGTGACCAAGTCTGCTTGATCACTTGTTCACTTATTCACTTGTTCACCGTAAGGGAAATGGGATTATGTTTAAAAAGGTATTAATAGCAAATAGAGGCGAAATCGCCGTCAGAGTAATCAGAGCTTGCAGAGAATTGGGTATTCCAACAGTAGCGGTTTATTCGCAAGCGGATGCAACATCTCTTCACGTAAGATTGGCAACTGATGCATATTGCATTGGACCTGCACCAAGCTCAGAAAGCTATTTGAATATACCTGCAATCATATCAACAGCGTTAATGACCGGTTGTGATGCAATTCACCCTGGATACGGATTTATGTCAGAAAGAGCTGATTTTGTTGATATTTGTACAGAACACGGCATCAAATTTATCGGCCCTTCAGCTGATTCTATGAGAAAAATGGGTGACAAGGCTACTGCCCGTAAAACAATGATTGAGAACGATGTTCCGGTAACTCCAGGGACAGGACTTCTTAAGGATGCAAAAGAAGCGAGAGAATTCGCTCACAAAGCAGGTTATCCGATTATCCTTAAAGCTACAGCAGGTGGCGGCGGAAAAGGTATGAGAATCGTTCGCAACGACGACGAACTTGAAGTAAATATGGAATTATGCCAACAAGAAGCAGAAAAATTCTTCGGGAACCCTGGAGTTTATGCAGAAAAATTCCTTGAAAATCCAAGACATATTGAGGTTCAGATTTTGGGCGATTCTTTCGGAAACGTTATTCACTTGGGCGAAAGAGATTGTTCAATCCAAAGACGTCATCAAAAACTTTTGGAAGAAGCTCCAAGTCCTGCGATTGACGAAAACACAAGAAAAGAAATGGGTGCGGCAGCTGTTCGAGCTGCAAAAGCTATCGGTTACGAAGGCGCAGGTACTTGCGAATTCTTGCTTGACCACGACGGAAAATGGTACTTTATGGAAATGAATACACGTGTTCAGGTTGAACACTGTGTATCTGAAATGATTTCACAAGTTGATATCGTAAGAGAGCAAATCCTTGTCGCTTCAGGTCAAAAACTAAGCTATACACAAGACGATGTGTTACTCAGAGGTCACGCAATCGAATGCAGAATTAACGCAGAAGACCCTGAAAACGGATTTATGCCTTGCCCTGGTAAGATTGACGGATACTTTGCTCCGGGCGGTTTCGGCATAAGAGTTGATTCTCACGTATACCCTGGATATTCAATTCCTCCGTATTATGATTCAATGATAGGAAAACTTATCTGCTGGGGCGAAAACAGAAATGAAGCAAGACGCAGAATGTATCAAGCTTTGAAAGAATATGTTGTTACAGGTATCAAAACAACTATTCCGTTCCACCAACAAATTGTTGAAGACGAAGTATTTATCAGCGGAAACTTCAACACAGGATTCATCGAAGACTGGTACAAACGTCAAGGCAAAGAGTTTAAATAGACAAATACTTGAGAAGTTCTTCTTCATCAGGGTTCAAACCTTTTAGAATTTTCTTTGTCAGCAATTCTGCATGAATCTCATGCGCAGAATTTTCACGTGCGTAGAAAGATAGGTTGGCTATTGTATCGTTGTATTTTGCAGGAATTTTTTTCATGTTAAAACAAGTTAACAAAGGCTGCAGACAATGAACACATTCGTGCACAATGGTGTGCAGAGGGGAGCGAACGGAGCACATCCAATCCAGTCCGTCGTGCATACATTCCGGATTAATCAGAATAGTTTTCTTTTTGCCCTCCAGTGCCATACTCATACAGCTGTCATCTTCGTCAATAAAAAAGTCTGATGCAATTATTTCGTCAGGTAATGTATATCCTTTTTCCTTGAAAATTTTGGCAACTTGCAGACATGACTCGGCAAAATCCAAGTTATTATTCAAATACAGACTTTTCATTCCGTATTCTTTTTTGAGTTCACGCTTAATCTTCATAACTTTAGGATTCGTATCTTTTATGGTCAAAATTTTATAGAGCGTAGCCATTTTATCGCCAAATTGTTTTTGTAACTCATAAATAGCACGTTCTGCCTCAAGCATAATACCATTTCTTTTTCCAGAACTGTTCAAATATACTTGCGCTGCGGATGTATACGTATCAATATTTTGGGTATTACAATCAACTGCAACCTCTCTTAGTGCCGGAATAAACCCTTTTTTTGACGGAATGGCATTAATGACACTTCGCCGCCAATTTGTGATACAATTTTTGCTCTGCATTTGCTTTATAACACTGGCTTTCAACACCGGTAATTCTGAATTTAAAGTTATGGTCATAATTTATTAATGTACGTGAATTTTAAATTTTGCGCTTTGGTTAAAATGATGTTATAATCATACAAAAGGGAACATTTTATGAAAAAAATAATTGTATCGCTATTGTTAAGTATGCCTCTTGTTACATTAGCAGAGGATTTCAACATCAATCCGCCACAGTGGAAAGACTTTTGCCCGTCTGCATTTGTGGACGTAAAGGAACCGGGCGTTTTGAGCAAATTCAATGTTGTAGGTAACTATTGGTACCAAAGACGTGTTGATTTCGAAAAAGGTCTTGAAGAATGCCAAGCAAAAGAATCTTATGACGACACATTCAGCTGTTACGAAGCACTGAAAGTTCAGCAATTCAAAGAAAATACTGATTACAACGCTCGGGTTGAAGCGAAACAAAGAGCAACGGCGGGAATTCCTGAAATGAGTAACAGAACAGATGTTATGCTTCCGATAAACAATTATATCAATAGCTTTACCCGTTTCCAACCTAATGAAATCAGGTAACAAAATGCTGGAAAATAAAAACATATTAATAGGAATAACCGGTGGAATCGCAGCATACAAGATTTGTACGCTTATTCGGCTTTACAAAAAAGCAGGTGCAAATGTAAGAGTTATGCTGACTCCCAACGCACTCAATTTTGTAACAAAACTGACTTTGGAAAGTCTTTCCAACAACGAAGTTTATGTTGACCATTTTGAGATAAAAGAATACAAGCCGGAACATATCTCACTTTGTGACGAAGCAGACATCTGCGTTTTAGCTCCGGCTACAGCAAACACCATTTCAAAAATTGCAAACGGAATATGCGATAATTTGTTAACATCAACCGTGTGTGCATTTTCAAAGCCTGTATTTATTGCACCTGCAATGAATACAAATATGTGGAACAATCCTTTTGTTCAAGAAAATATAAACAAGCTTCGCAATGCCGGTTATCACTTTATCGACCCTGAAACAGGTTTTCTTGCCTGCGGTACAAACGGTATTGGCAGAATGGCGGAAGTCGAAGATATTTATGATGCAACGGTGAAGTTTTTCAGCACAGAACAAATTTTGACCGGTAAAAGAGTTTTGATTACCGCTGGAGGTACAAAAGAAAAAATAGACCCAGTAAGATATATTTCAAACTGTTCGTCCGGAAAGATGGGAATTGCTCTCGCTGACAAAGCTTACGAGATGGGGGCAGAAGTCACATTAGTATCAACTTTTCCGGTTGATAAACCTTACAAAAACATTGTGACAGAATCTGCGTGCGAAATGGAAAAAACAGTCAAATCAGAAATTCCTAACAATGACTGCATCATAATGGCAGCGGCAGTCGCAGACTACAGAGTAAAACAATATTCGGAACAGAAGCTTAAAAAAGGACAGGAAAACGAATTCAGGTTGGAATTGGTTAAAAATCCGGATATTTTGAAAAGGATTTCAACCGCTGATATCTTGAAAGTCGGTTTCTGCGCCGAGAGCGAAAATCTGATTGAAAACGCAAAAATTAAAATCAAAAACAAAGGTTGTGATTACCTTGTCGCAAACGATATTTCCAGAAAAGATATCGGTTTCACAAGCGATATGAACGAGGTTTATATACTTGATAAAAACTTAAATATAAGTCACATCGAAAAAGATTCAAAACAAAATATCGCCCAAAGAATTCTGGAGAAAATATTTGAACAAGTATGATATCATAAAAAAAATAGAAGAATTTGCACCTCCGGAAACCCAAGAGAGTTGGGATGCCAGCGGTTGGATAGTGGACAAAGAGG
>CAKVMU010000074.1 GCA_934773085.1 uncultured Candidatus Melainabacteria bacterium | reverse complement strand
GTATATATAAAGTATAGAAAGATAAAAAAATTGCTAAAAAAGGCTTCGAATATTAAGATTTGTAACATTGAGTTTAGTATTTCCTCTATTTTGCAATAAATCTTAATTGGTTTTTGGTATAATAAACAAGTGCTGGGGAAATTATGAGAGAAAGAATTCTTTTATTTATAATATTAACGTGTTTAGGAGTGTTCCTTTTTGTGTTCCAAAATTATGTGAATACAGTGGTAGGCTTCTTGATATTATGTGCGTGCATGGTTATCTATGGAATGTATTCAATTGCGGCGACGAAGTATCAGAAGCGTTTGTTGAAGAAACATCCTCCTATAATAAATGAGAGTTACAAACCTTTTGTTACAATTATGATTCCTGCTCACAATGAGGAGTATGTAATTGCAAATACTGTTGAAAATATTTTGCAGATTGATTACCCGCATTTTGAGATTATTGTAATTGATGACAGAAGCACAGATAATACAGATGCGGTAATAAAAAAATTGGAACAAAAGTACGATTGCGTGACCGCTCTTGTTCGTGACAATGATGCTTTTCCTGGGAAATCAGCAGTTTTAAATGATGCTTTCAAAATAGCAAAAGGTGATGCAATTCTAGTTTTTGATGCGGATGCGACTGTTGAACCGGATTTTCTTAATAAATTAATTCCGTTACTTGAACCTGCTGATGTGGGTGCTGTTCAGGCAAGAAAAATTATCAGAAACAAAGATTATAACTTGTTGACAAGATGCCAAAATAATGAATATACAATGGATTCAAGTCTTCAAGTAGGAAGAGACTCTGTAAAAGGTGCAGTTGAACTTCGTGGAAACGGTGAGTTGATAAAACGTGCTGCATTGGAAGATATCAACGGATGGAATAATTATACAATTACAGACGACTTGGATATGTCCACAAGGTTACATATAAAAGGTTGGGATATTCGTTTCTGTCCGGAAGCATGCGTGTATGAAGAGGGCATTGTTTATGTAATGCCGTTATTCAGACAAAGACGCAGATGGTTAGAAGGTACTATTCGCAGATACTTAGAATACTTTGGCGAAGCTATACGTTCTAAAAAAATGTCTTTGAGAGCAAGACTTGATATGACAATATACATTACGCAATTTATCATGCCTTTATGGTTTATGATTGAGTTAGTGTCAAGAATTTCTAAATTTATTGTTGATAAGAGCGATTTTCATAACGTATTGTGGTCTTCGCTGATTATTTCAGCAGCAGTAGGCTTCGGCTTCTTCTCAACAATAAGATACAGTTTAAGACGATATGATAATGTTCCGAGATTGAGTGCGTTTAAACAAGCCTTTGAAACAACGGTATATTTTTTGATAATATGGTTTCCTATGGAACTTTTTATATGCGGAAAGATATTGTTCTGCAAAAAAGATATGAATTGGGGTAAAACTGCCCACGGTCTTGTTTTGGAGGAACAAAACAGGCAAGAGAATGAAATGCAAGAGGTATAAATAGATGACATTAACAACTGAAGATTTTAAATATGTAAGAGAACACGTTAGAGAAGTTCCAGATTTTCCTAAAAAAGGAATCCTTTTCTTGGATGTGACAACTATCGTAAAAGATGCAAAAGCTTTCAATAAATGTATTGACTTTTTGTATGACAGATTTAAAGACGAAAAAATTGATTATGTAGCCGGTATTGAATCAAGAGGGTTTATTTTTGGTGCACCGCTGGCATGCAGATTAAATGCAGGGTTTGTAACTATAAGAAAACCAAATAAACTTCCTGCGGAAACTATAAAAGAAACATATTCATTGGAATACGGCGAAGATACAATAGAGATGCATGCGGATGCTATTAAATCGGGTGACAGAGTTGTTGTAATAGACGATTTGTTAGCAACCGGCGGAACGGCTTGTGCGGCTTGTAATCTCGTTAAAAAAGTCGGCGGAGATGTTGCAGCTGCAGCTTTTGTAATAGAATTAACTCCACTAAAAGGCAAAGAAAAGATTGAATCCAAAGGTGTTGAAGTTGTATCAATGCTTGAATATGATTTAGACTAGATTCTTGATTCTATAAATCAAACGGATCGTCTTCTTTGTAATAGTTCTTTTTCGCTTTTTTAACTTTGTCATTACGTTTTTTTACATCTTTTGACACTGTTTTGTAAGCGTTATCAAGTGATATTCTTGTTAGTGGCTTGTTTGTTGTTCTGTCATTTACAACTAGCCAATAAGAATGTTTCACGTTATTTACTGCAAAAGAGATTTTACCTGCTCTTCTATCACCGGGTTTGAATTGTGAGAACAGCAGTTTTGTATCTCCAAATATTGAAGGATTGTAAATCGTATTATAATCGTTTACCAGCGCTAAATCCATGCCTGCAAAGCTTTTGTCTGACATATTGGAAATAGACAAAGAGAGCGTTAAGGTATTAACTTCTCCGAATGGGTCTTTTTCATACAAAATATTTGCGATTCTTATGTCCAAACCCGGATAAGTTTTTTCTTGCTGTCTTAGAGCTTCTTCCCTGTAGACAGGCAACTCGACATTAGACAGAATTTTAACTCTTATTTCGTCTCCTGGGGAGATTAAAACGTTTTTCCCTTTTCTGTAGAGCGACATTCCAAGCCCTACTGTTCCACCTATAGCGGCGCCTCCGGCAAGAGTATACCCGCTTGATGCGATTGCTGCTTCAAGCCCAAGAGTCTGAGCAGCGAATAGGCCTCCGATAACTCCGCCGGCAGCTGTATAGCCAATATCCGTAGCAACAATTTTTGTTGCGGCTTTCAGAGGGTGAAGTTTTGTGGACATCTTTCCTTCTATTGGGATTTCTCTTCCGTCCGGAGTTACAAGATAGTCAAAACTCAAGTCAATATATCCGTCACGTCCCAATCTTTTTGCTTCGCTGGTTTGTTTAATGATTCCGTGTGCAACAGTTCCTTTGGGGATAATTACACCTTTGTCGCCCAATACATCACCGGTTACTTCTGCAAAAAATTCATCGCCTTCAAAAGAAAAACTTCCGTCAATGACTTGTGAAACGGTCATTTCGATTACATCTTTTTTTTCAAGCTTTTCTGTTTTGCCTGTGTAAAGCTTTTTATCCAATTCTGTATCGTTGTCAAATTCTGCGTGCCCCTGATAAACATCACCGGCAGCCAGAGCGATACCGTTCAGTAAGAAAATACTCAATATTATTAACGCAAGTCTTTTTTTCATAACTAAATTATACTATTTCCCTCTTCCTAAGTCCAAATTGTAACTGTTTATAAATCTTCCAGAAGTTTGTTGTAAATATCAATTGTTGTGGTGCAGATTCGCAAATTTCTGTCCACAAGACTTTTTATTGTGTTTCCGTAGCAAACGAGTAAAGCTTTATTTAAGCCCCCTTCATCCAGTGCTTTTTTTATTGGATTAATTATTTCTTGCGGTCGGGTTTTTGATTCTATTTTGTCGGCAAGAAATATTATTTTCTCAAAGTCGCTCATTTCTGTCTTGCCTAAGGTGTGCCATCTGATAGCAGAAAGAATTTCTTCATCATTAATTTTGAATTCGTCTTTCGCTAGGATTGCGCCAGCCGGTGCGTGGTAAGTTTTTGGGTTTAAAATTTCACCATCACAAAGATTAGGGCATTTGCACATCATGTCTTTGAGTTCATTATTAGGAAAGCATTTTGCGCAGTCATGTATTAATCCTGTAAAGTAGGCTTTGTCTTCATCCAGATTGAATCTTTTTGCAAGTTCCTTTGCGCATTCTGCTGTTCCCAGAGAGTGTTCATATCTTTCTGGATTTAGATTCGCTTTTAGCCAATTTTTATAATTTTCAAGATTTGTATAATCCATTTTTTGTTATGTAATCCTCCACTTCTTTATTAAGCTCATTCTCTGTAACAGAGTTTCTTATTTCCGTAGATGAAATATCCACATAGTTCATCTTGGTTAACTCAAAATCCCAGCCATTGTTCTTAAGTTGTTCAAAAATTTGACTGTTATCACTGTCCCGTCTCGGAAAAACAATAAAATGTACCAAATTTTTCAATTCTTCTGCGTGATACCAACTTTCGATTTTCGCAAAAGCATCAGTACCTATTATAAAGTTTAAACGAGATTTTATCGAGTATTGTTCTAAAATTTGTTTAACGGTGAATAGCGAATACGACTTCCCTTCACTTTTGTATTCAATATCAGAGATTTCAAATTTTGGGTTGTATGAAATAGCAAGTTTCACCATGTTGAATCGATGAGTTGCCAAGTCGTGTGATAACTCTTTATGAGGAGGAATGTATGCCGGTATAAAAATCACTTTTTCAAAGTTATATTTTTCAAGTGCATACTCAGCCATTCTAATATGAGCATTATGAATCGGGTTAAAAGTTCCCGGAAAAATACAAATTGACATAAACCTTCCTCTCAAGGTTTATTTTATTACAAAATGGAGATAATAAAAAGCCTCATCTTTTGATGAGGCGCTAAAATAAGTAAGATTGGGGAATTTAAATAGTTAAGTAAGATAGGATAGTATAATCTGTTTTTAAGCCATATAGGCTTTCTTTATTTTGCTCTAGATATAAAAGTAACTCTTGATTTCATATCCATAGCGAAGAGTTTCATTTCATCCATAAGAACGTAGGATTTATCTTCAGCCGGATTTTCATTTATATAGAATTCTTTTGAAATTTGTGTTGCCATTGCGTTAATGTTGTATGATTCAAGTACTGCCATCTTAAGCCTCTCTTATTAACTTTTCAGTTAAATCTGTCTTATGTATATATAAAGTTTATATAAAAATCTCGATTTCAACAGCGTGAATCTTTGTTACAAAACTTAATATTAAACGGGAGCGTTATTTTATGTGAAGGCTCTTAGTCACTGCTATTGCAGGACTTTTGTAACGAATTGTAAATGTTTCTCAAAAAATCCTAAAGTTTTTAGAAAAAATGCCGATATACATTATATATCATATTAGAGGTGTGTCAATGTCGAATTTCACAGTCAATGGAGTTTATGCTTATACAAGCGCAAATATCTATTCTTATCTGGGCAGAGTACCGTCAAGCTCACGTAAGTTAGAAGAAGCGTTTAATGAGTTTAATATTACTCCGACGGGTAAAGCCGATGATTTAAAAAAATTAGACAAGGCAATGTATGCCGAGTATTCTGAACAAGTTCAGAATCAAATTGAAAACCAAAAGGGCGAAAAAGTTGTGCCTTGGGCATCTTTGTGCGCTCAAATCGGCGTGCAGGCAACCGGTGATTACGAAAAGGACTATGCTGCATTCAACAATGCAATTCAGTTATTAAGCCAGAGTGCTATTGACGGTCAGGCTATGACTTATTTTGCAGGGTTGAGAAGCGAAGCGTCAAAAGTCTTTGGTTCATCCAATAACACCGAGCAAGCTCAAGCACCAATCTCTTTTGAAGTCTATCAAGCACAATTCTTAAGATAGACAAATTCCATATTTTAAAACTTCTCCGTGGTATAATTGCCTTAGGAGAAGTTTTTTTATGAATATACTTGTAACAGGTGCGTCAAGAGGAATCGGAAATGCAATAGCAAAAGAACTTGAAAAAAACGGTTTTAATGTGTTTGCAGTTGCGAGAAATGAAGCGTTGTTGAAGGACTTTCAAAAATATTGTGTTGCGGATATCGCAACAGATGCAGGTTTGGAGGCAGTAAAAAGTTTTATTGAATCGTCTGATATAGATGTGCTCGTAAATAATGCAGGGGAATATATTTATTCTCCGATAGAGAAAGTTGTTTTAAGTGAGGCAGAGCACATTATGCGCTTAAATCTGCTTGCACCGATGTATTTGATTTCGAAAGTTGTTCCTTATATGAAAAGGAATAAATGGGGCAGAATAGTGAATATAGGTTCTATTAGCGGTGTTTTGGGCGAAGCAAATGCAAGTTTATATTCAGGCTCAAAATCAGGACTGATAGGTGCAACTAAAGCCTTGGCGCTTGAACTTGCGGAGTATAATATAACAGTTAATACAATTAATCCGGGGTGGGTGGATACTGATATGGGTAATTTATCTGCTGAAGATGGGGATTTCACTAAAGACGAGATTGTTGAATGTATACCTCAAAAACGTTTTGTTACACCTCAAGAAGTTGCCGGCATGGTAAAATATCTTATATCAGAGGATGCTAAGGGGGTTACTGGTCAGTCAATAAATCTTTGTGCCGGTTTAACCTGTGGTTGCTAAGAAAGAAGGAAAATTATGTTAAGTAAAGCCGAATTATTAGATTTATATAATATGGATTTAGACAAATTGTTGAACGAGTCTAAAAAATACCTTAAAGACGAGGTTGAATTTTGTTCAATAATCAGTGCAAGAACCGGAAAATGTTCTCAGAATTGCAAGTATTGTGCGCAAAGCTCTCATTACAATACAAATATAGAAACAAACCCGTTAATGAAGGTTCAGGAAGTTGTTGATGCGGCTTTGGACAGCGTAAAAAACGGTGCAGACAGAGTTGCAATTGTTACGTCCGGAAAAACTCCGGATGAGAGTGATTTTGATACAATGCTTGATATGATAAAAGCGATGAATGCAAAGGGTATCAAAACTTGTGCAAGTATTGGAATTTTGAACGATGAACAGGCTAAAAGATTGGCAGAGGCAGGCTTGGTAAGATTTCATCACAATATAAACACTTGCAAGTCTTACCATCCGGAAATTTGTACTACTCATACTTATGAAGACAGGATAAACACGGTTAAGCTAGTTAAGAAATACGGAATGGAGCTTTGTTGCGGAGTCATAATCGGGATGGGAGAATCTGTCGAACAAAGAATTGAGATGGCGATGGAACTTCGTGATATTAATCCGGATAGCATTCCTGTTAATATTTTAACCCCTATTCCAAACACTCCGTTTGAAGGGTATATAGACAAAATTGATGAGGAAAATGTTCTAAGAACGCTGGCTGTATTTAAGATTGCTTGCCCGAATGCATCAATAAGAATCGCCGGAGGGAAAAAAGCAAGACTTTCTCATGAAACGATTGAAAAGGCTTTTAAATACTGTGCGGATTCAACTATTGTCGGTAACTACTTAACAACAACCGGTTACACTCCAGAAGAGGATGCAGAATTGATTCATAAAATCGGAAGAAAGTTGAAAGTGTAGCAATGAATCAAAAAGTTTCACTGTTAAAACTTTTCTTGATATTTGTTAAAATAGGTGCAATTCTGCTTGGTGGCGGATATGTAATACTGCCTATAGTGACTAGTGAATTTGTTGATAAGAGAAATTTGATATCGCACGATGATTTAATTGACTATTTTGCGCTGTCTCAATCGTTACCTGGAATCATTGCAGCTAATATATCAATGTTTATTGGGTACAAATTACGGGGTAAAACCGGTGCGGTAATCGCAATGTTAGGTGTTATTACGGTTCCTTTTTTGTGTATTATTTTGCTGGCTTCGATATTGGGAACTTTGACAGAAAATCCTTACGTACACGGAGCTTTATGGGGCGTGGGAATCTCTGTAATTGCTCTTATAATGCTTACTGTTCGAGAAATGTGGCAAAAGTCTGTTCGTGATAATTATTTCTATGTCATTTTCAGTCTATCTTTGTTAACTCTTTTGATATTTAAACTTTCTCCAATCAAAACTATTGTTATATTCACAGTTTTGGGTGTTTTATTTAAAAGACTTACTTTTAAAGAGGAG
>CAKVMU010000073.1 GCA_934773085.1 uncultured Candidatus Melainabacteria bacterium | reverse complement strand
GTGTTCAACAATGCGTCAATATCAGATTTAAAATCTTCGAAAGTCATCTCCGTGTGTTTGTTATTTTTTCGGAACAACGGCATAAGGTTAGAACAATATTTGCACTTAAGAGTACATTTTGTTGTGATATCAAAATCAACTTTTACGAGTCGCATTTTGTTGTTTTCGTAAAAATCCGTAATCTCGTTTTTGCAAATCTCATCAATATATTGATTCTTTTTTTGAGGATTCAGAAATTTGCCTCTCTTGAATAGTAAAAAATCTTGCAAAGCGCAGCTGTAAAGCATTTCTGCTCCATAGCGAAAATATCTTCTGAAAAATGTTTTGTCTATATTGTACTTCTTAATTAGTTCTTCCATTTTGTTCCTTTACTTTCCTTCTCAGCGCTCCTAATACAGATGAGTTTAGATTCAATTTTTTGTATTCTTCATAATCTTTTGTCTTCATAATATCATTAAAAAAATCAAGCTCCAATTTGGAATACAAGTTCTGATTACTCTTTACCTCGTCTTGAATTTCTTCAAAAAACGACTTTAGTTTTTCAAAGAAAACAGGCTTGTTTTCGTGAATATTCAGCATGTATTTCGGCATATAGAAGAACGGAACAGACCAAGATTTCAGCTTGTTGTTCTCTTTGTAATACTTAAATATCAGCTTTAGGTTTTCAATGATATCATAATTGTTTATTGTTCTGTTTTGCGCCGAACCCATTGTAGAGTTTTTGTTTTCAAAGTGATAATAAGTACTAGAGCCTGTAATGTAAACATTTTCAAGGGTTCTGATAACAACATTGAAAAAATATGTATCTTCGTATTTCAGACCTTCCGGAAAAATTATTTTGAAATGTTCCAAAAATGTCTTTTTTAGTAACCAGCACCATGGCATTAAACAAGACTTGTAATAAGGTACAAATCTTTCTGTTTCCTCTCGTTGTATAAGTTTTTTTTCTGATAAATCTTCTTTCACATCAACAATGTCAGTTGTGCAAACGGCTTCAAGATTTTTATTTTTCGCAATGCCGTAAATATTTTCTATAAAATCTGTCGCAATCCAGTCATCAGAATCCAAAAAGTAAATATACTCTCCGTTAGAAACTTTCAGCCCTTGGTTTCTGGCGCATGATTGTCCTCGGTTTTGCTCAAATGTAATAATCCTAATTCTCTTGTCTTTTTTTGCGTAATCTTCCAGAATCTTGGCGGAATCATCCGGCGAACAATCGTTCACGCATATAATTTCAAGGTTTTTGTACGTTTGATTGATAACACTATCAAGACATCTTGCCAGAAATTTTTCAACATTATACACAGGAATTATTACTGATATTTTATCCATCAAAACAAATCCTCATATCTGACTCGTGGCATACAATCAAGATGTCCCACCGGAGAAGCATTATAAACATTGATATTCAGAGAGTTTAAAAATTTGACTCCTTTTTCAATATATTCGTACATCAAATGTTGATTCAAGACAGATTTTTCACCTCTTCTCTGTTCGCCTTTGGTGTCTGCGTAAGAATGACCTTTGATGTTTTCAAAATCCAAGTCAACTCCGATTATATAAATATCTTTAAATCCCATATAACAAGCGATTTGCATACAAGTATAAATGACACTGTAGCCTTCAACCAAGAGTTTGGTTAAATCCGGCTCAAAATCTTTGTTTTCAAAATTCATCATATGCATATAATCGTAATAAATAACTTTGTCACTCTCTTTTTTGAAGTTAACTCCGGCATACAGGATTAAATTCTCGAACTTATCCAGCGGAATTTCATTCGTAATATCGTCTTCTTCAAACAACAATTTGTCTTGAATAACGTGGTAGGTTGAGTGTGTGAATTTGTCATCAAAGTTTTTGTAACCACGATTTACGCTAAAAGTAATCTCGTTGTTTAGTTTTGGCAAATCCAGACTTTTTATGGAAGGCGAACCTCCAACAATAAAACATCTTTGCCCGTGGTGCTTATCCTTTAGAGCAAGAATTTTATCCAAATTCGCTTGTGTGAGGTTGTGTTCTTTATTCTTTAACCCTTCAGAACTTGTCCAAATTTTATGTAAACGCTTTTTTAAATATTCGCTTTGCATGTGTTATCCTTAATTAATTCATAATATAACATTGGATGTTATCTAAGATTTCCTTATACATTGGAAATTGTTTTTTATAACCAATGATACGTATAAGAAAGTTTCTTTTTATTTGATTATAAAACTCTTGATTAATATTGGCTGCTTTCAATATTTCAAAAGTAAATCTAACATATTTACAAAAATCTTCAATTTTCTTTTTTGCATTTGTTGAAATGCTAACAGAATCAGAATGTCTTTGTCTATAATATTTTGCTCCATTGACTATGTTTATTTTATTTGCTTTATGTACAACTTGTATTAGCCAATATGTATCTTCTTGCATAGTCATATTTCCCGGAAACAAGATGTTATTATCTAAAATTAGTTTTTTTTCATATATAGCTGTGGAAAATCCGGACAAGAAAAAATATTTATTTTTTGCAATCTTTTCGTTTTGTTTTAATATTTCTATTGAATTATTTTCTTTTAGAGTAATTAAATCTTCTCCTTTAATAATGTCTGAATTAGTATCTATAGCTTTATTGTATAGTAATTCTAAAAAGTTCAAAGAAATATAATCATCACTATCAATAAAAGATATATATTCTCCGCAAGCAATTTTTAAACCGGCATTTCGTGCAGCAGAAGCACCTTTGTTTTCTTTAAAATCAATGATTTTTATACGGTTATCTTTTGAAGCATATTCGTTTAATATTTCTAAAGAGCTGTCCGGTGAACAATCATTAACACAAATAATTTCAATCTCTTTCAATGTTTGACCACAAGCACTATCAAGACATTTTTTTAAATATTTTTCAGCATTATATACGGGTATGATTACAGAAACTTTAGGCATTAAAATGCTCCTTAATATTCATTAAACTATCGTTACGTAGGGTATTATTTAGTTCGTTTAAGTGTTTTTCCATTTCAGCATATTCGTTGTTTTTTAATTTTATTGCCTTTTCCATTGCTTCATATAATTTTTCGTCGGAATATGTTATGGCACAGTTATCTAAATCGTATGCTTTTGCCAATTTGCTATCAATAATTCCCGGACGCAAAAATCCTAAACTCAATGAATATGAACCGGAAATCTTTTTGTTTAAATATCTTTCATACTCGACAGAGTTTTTATCTATATTATACAAAATAAAATCTGTTTCAATTACATATTTATATAAATCAGCAAAATTAACTCTGCCTGTAAATCTGATATTGACATTATTCAGCTTTACTTTTTCTTCAAAATCTTTATCAGGATTCCCCACATATATGAGTTCAAATTGATTAGCGTAATTTATTGATAAAGATTTTATTGTGCTTAGCAAGGTGTCATAATTTCTCAAATTCTTTTTATATGCCCCACCAATACACAAAAACTTGGCATAATTTTCTCTCTTATCTTTTGATAAATCACCAAATTCGCCAAAATATGTAGGAACTATAAAAGGAAAATCTTTTGTCATTGAACCTTTTCTTATATTTGGTCTTAAAACAAAAGTTTTGTCTTTGTAATATTCTTCCATTTCAGCAGTTTGTTCAGTATAATCAACCTCATGACTTATAAGATATAAATTATTCTTGTTATATTTTTCCAAATAGTTTTCTTTTAACAACCTGACATAGTATCCGTAGTCTTGATTAATCGCACCAAAATAAGTGAGAGAAGCTATCAAAATATATTTATAATTATTTAAAAATTCAAAAAAAGATGGCAAAGAATATAATTTTTTAAAAGAAAACATTCTAAATCTATCATTAGGGAATTTAGAATTAATGAAAGAATTTTCTTTCATATTTTTCTCTGAAATAAATACATCAACATTAAAGCCGGCTTGCAAAAAATATCTGACGTAGGATGGTAAACATTCGCTGTGACAATTGTTTGGTTCAATAATTAATATGGAATTTTTACTAACTCCCTTTGATAGAAGATTTTGAAAAAACTTATTTTCATTTTCTATTTCGTCGGCAGAATTGGCAAATAAATTTTTAAGATATATTTTAGCTATGCGTTCCGGAATGTTCAATTAATTATTCTCCTTTAATAATTTTAATTTATGTTTATACATTACAACTTGAAGTGGATTAAATTTTTTGTTTTTTAACATAAAATTTTCAAGTCCATTTTTATCGTTTTTCATATAATAATAAATAACTTGTGGACACAAATCTAATAGATTTTCAAAGTTAAATATATCTTTTAGAATATCTAATAAATCAAAAAGCATATTTACACAAACTTGTATTACCGGAATTGAATGGTTCCTTTCGAATTTGGTATATATTGCATATAAGTAATATTTAATTGCATAATTAAAACCAATTTCAGATACATTTTGAGGGTAATTTGCTTTCAAATTTTTTATAATAATAGAATAAGACTTTACTGCAGAAACAATTTTTTCTAATGACAAAATTTCTGAATCACCACTGTTTTTTTGCTGATAATGATAGTAGTATGCATTATCAATCATATCAAAAGTTTTTGAATTTAGCAGAACTTCATTAAGAAAAATGATATCTCCACCTAATATAATATCTTCTCTGAATTTAATATTGTTTTTTAGGATTATTTCTCTTTTATAAATTGCTGTCCACCAATGTGTCACAAATGCAAATTTGTCATTATTTTTTATTTGCGCATTATCATCTTGTTTAATTTTTTTGCCATCTATGCTTATTTCAAAACAATCTGCTTTTGCAATATCTAAATTTTTAGTATTTGCCAGTGTGTATAATTTTTCATAAAAATCCAAGTCAACGCTGTCATCATTATCTAAAAAAGCTAAATATTCTCCGGTAGCATTATCTAAACCAATATTTCTGGCTTTGGATTCTCCACCGTTTGTTTTACAATCAATCACTTTTATATTTGAATATTTTTTTACGTAACCGTTTAATATTTCAAGAGAATTATCGGTTGAAGCATCATTTACACAAATAATTTCAATATCTTTCAATGTCTGATTACAAACGGAATCAAGACATCTTTCAATATAATCTTTAGCATTATACACAGGTATAATTACCGAAACTTTTGGCATATTATTTCTGTTTCTCCTTTAATTTATTTCTTAATATTTTCAACATTCGATGCTTTTGCGTTTGCTTTTTGTTTAAAAAATAAAATTCAAGGCAGTCTTTTTTATATTTACATTTTGCTAATATATTATATAAGCCATTTGAAGATATAATATTTAATTCATCTTTACAGTCTAATTTATTGCACCAATCTAAAAGCTGATTTATTACGAAATTAAAAACAATTTTATAATGATTCATATCTATTTGAGCATTATTAAGTAAATCAACAACAATATCGGCTCCTTTAACGATTGATTGCGCATGTTCAAGGCTTATATTTTTTCTAGAAGAAGACTCCGGATTATTTACATAATAATATTTTGCGCTATCTATAATTTCCACATTTTTAGTATATAAATTTATTTTAATAGTGAAATAAGGATCTTCAAAATGAATCAATCTATCTAAAAATCGTACATTATGCTCATTTATAAAATTTCGTTTATATATTGCTGTTGTAAATGTAAAATAAAAATTTGCTTTATTTTTTTTGACATTATCATTTATATCAATCCAATCTTCCAAATAAATTTTGTTAGTTTTTAAATCGAGTAAGTACAGCTTTCCTTTTACTACCTCAACATCACTTTCTTTCGCCCTATTATACAGCTTTTCATAAAAATCCAAATCTATAAAATCGTCAGAGTCCACAAAACCGATGTATTCGCCTTGAGCCCTCTCAATAGCTGTGTTGCGAGCAGTAGCAGCACCTTTGTTTTCTTCAAAATTAATCAATTTTATTCGATTATCTTTTGAAGCATATTCTTCTAAAATTTCAAGAGAATTATCGGTTGAACAGTCATTTACGCAGATAATTTCTATATCAGAAAGTGTCTGATTGCAAACGCTATCAAGACACTTTCTTAAATATTTTTCTGTATTATATATCGGGATGATTACAGAGACCTTAGGCACTCTATTTATTCCTCCATTTTGGATTCACGTTCTTTTGTTTCTTCTTTTGTATAACCGATAGAATCTTTTTCCGGAGTCCAACCGGTTTCTTCTTTAACTTCGTGAATAGGGTCAGCCAACAACAATTCTTGTGCATCGTTGTATTCTTTTACATCCATTTCAAAAGAATCTTCTTTTGCAATTTCTTCGTTGATATTTGCCTCTGCTGAATCAGAACCGCCTTCAACTATCAATTCGAAATCTTTCATTGCTTTAATGAATGAGTTGAATTTGTCTTCAATATCTGCAGGGCAACCGGCAATTCCCTTTAGTCCTGCTATAATTTTATCTGTAGAAACTCCGTTTACCAAGTTTTCGTAAACATTTGTTCCCAAGCCGTTTAAGCCATAGTAGATACCTGTTTCTGAGTTAATAATAATTGCAATTCCGTCGGTTACATCTGCGAACATTTTTTCTTCGTTTAATACGTAATTCATTGTATTCTCCTTAAATTTCTTTCACTAATTCTTTATACTCTTCTTCTCTATATTCAATCAATGATAATTTGTAATTATTACGAGCTACAAACTCTTCATTGATAACCGGTTTTTCACCGGTCAATTTGATTTCTGCCAAAATGTCTTTGTCTTCCAAAGCTTTAACAAACAAGTCGAAGTCTTTTTCGATAGTTTCCGGCATGCCGGCAGTTTGTTTTAACGCATTCAGAATATCATTTCTGGAAACCCCCTTGAGTAAGTTTTCATAAACATTCGTTCCGAAATAGTTCATTGAATAGATTATTCCGGTTTCGCTGTTCAGAATGTTTGCCAAATCAAATGTTACGTCAACGCAAATCTTGTCAAGGTCGGTTATTTCGTGTTTTTGTTTGTCAAAATCATTCATAAATTCACGCAAGAATTCTGTATTTTTGTTGATATCATGGCAAAGATTAAATTTGTAGAACGGATAATCTTTAACCATATTCATAATTTTCTTAACTGTCCAATTTTCGCTCAAATCTTGTGTTTGCATCAAAGTGGATTGAATAATTTGGACAACAGCTCTGCCTTTTTCTTCCGCAGTACAAGGTCTTATGCTCGGTTCTTTATCCGATACGATTTCCGGAAAAATACAAAGTTTTATCGGGTAATTCTTTTTAAACCTGTCGTGGAAGTTTGCGATATTAAAAACGTACTTGTCTTTGCGTGCATTGTTTGAAACAAATCTGCAACCGTCCATCAAATCATACAATCTGTTGTACATTTCAGGAGAAAGCGTGATTATGCTGTAAATCGGACTTGATAAAAGTTCTTTTTTCTCATTTTCGTGCAAAATCAAATAATCATCTGAAACATATTCAAAACCTTTCATCATAGAAAGAACTGAAAGGGTTGATTTTCCTCTTTGACCTCTTGCACAGAAGCAAATGCCGTTGCCTTTGTAGCCAATAACTGCGCCGTGGACTAAATTGGAAGTCTCAGTTTTCAAAATATCGTTCAAAAATTGGACGAAAATATGACCTTCTTTAATGAATTCTTCCGGTGACAAGTCTTTTACGCCATAGTAATATTTGTGATTTTCTTTGTCATTTGCGCTCACAAAACCTTGTTCTGTTCGGAAGCTGATTATTGGTTTTGTTTTTGAAAAATTGTTATAAAACATTGAGAGGTTGTATAGTTCCTCATC
>CAKVMU010000072.1 GCA_934773085.1 uncultured Candidatus Melainabacteria bacterium | reverse complement strand
GTGTAGAATAGAAGAGTTTTATTTAATTTTTTATCAAAGAAGATTGACGGTGCGGTAAATCTTTGATTTACCGCACCCTACGACTTATCTCTTCATCCTAAAACCCTCTCCCGCCACTTCGTGCCACCCTCTCCTACGGAGAGGGTATAACGAACTCTTCAACTCTTCAACCTTTCAACTCTTCAACTAAAATACGCCAAGCCGGTAGTCTCGACCAACCAGTCAAATACATTTACCCCCCCCCCACGCAGTGACACTAAACTTGTAGTCCCGACCAACCGACCCAATACATTTACCCCTTTACCCCCTCCCCTGTAAACTTTTGTTAACATAACTTTTCTTTTGGTCAATTCTTCATTAAAAAAATACTTTAATAAACTATAGTGTAGTTTATAAAGTGTAGCGTTATTTAATGACATTTATTTACAATTTCCCCGTAAAATTAAATATACCTAATGTTGCGTTCAGGAGCGGTTCGGTCACAAAGATTCCGTATGGCACTCCTACCCAAGATTCCTTTAGCACAAACCCCCTTTATGACAAGTTTGGCAGCAAGGTTGAGATTGAAACATTAGCCCGAACAAACCCAAGAATTCAGGAAATTCTTAAAGAACACAACTTGCAGGTCAAAGTTAATACAGAAGAGTTGGAAAACCTCAAACAAGGTCACTTAAAAGATACCCGTGTGGTCGCAGCACAAATATATTCCTCTTTACCGCAAGAAATGAAGCAAGAACTCAACCCATCCGAGATTCAGCAAGCAGCAATGTTTCATGATTACGGCAAAGTTTTGATTCCAAATTCAATTTTGAATAAAGCAGGCAAATTGACAGATGAAGAAAAAGAAATTATGCAACTTCATTCAGAATTGGGATATGAATTATTAAAAAACAAGGGATTGAGCGAAAATACCTTGAACTTGATAAAATATCACCACCAAACCCCAACCGGAGAAGGATATCCGAAGGTTGCCAGTGATTTTGTTTACGGTATTGATACCCAGATTCTGAACGCTGCGGATAAATACGCAGCTCTTAGAGAAAAAAGAAGCTATAAAGATGCAATGAGTCGTGAAGATGCATTGAGTATCATCAAGGAAGATGTGGATAAGGGATTAATTTCTCAAGAAGTCTATAACGCTCTTCAAAAAGCCGTTTAATTTTATGCAATAAAAATGCAAGTTAAAATTTTAAGATGTGCTAATTATACATTTATACTATGAAAAATGCCACTTAATATCATTTTTATTTTTACAGAGGAACTATAAAATGATAGTATGGATGTCAAGAAAGAATTAGGTTTAAAAATCAAAAAAATAAGGCAAAAGGAGGGGTTGACCCAAGAACAGTTTGCCGAAAAGATTAATATTGCAACCAGAACACTTGCCGGAATTGAGATTGGTGAAAGTTTTGTTTCTGCTCAAACTATTGAAAATATCCTTAATTTTACTGATTTGTCATTTGAAGACTTTTTTATATCCAGCCATTTACGCCCTACGGAAGACTTATTGAACGATATTTCGCTTTATCTTGATAAAATCAAAGATGATAGAGAAAAGGTTGAAAACATTTACAAAGTTGTAAAAGCTCTGTCTAACGAATAGTTTATTAAGATTTGTAAAGCGCTCAAATGCAATGATATTGCAGTGTATATACTTTTTATGCATTTTTATCACATAAAGTGCGCAATTCTTGAAATCAAAAATACTTAATATATACATAACACGAGCACAAAAATATTAAGGAGATTTCAACTATGACAACTTACACCGTTCAAGCAGGAGACAACCTAACAAGAATCGCAAAAGCGCACAACACAACAGTAGAAGAATTAGCAAGAAAAAATAACATCCAAGATGTTAATAAAATTTTAATCGGTCAAAAATTATCTTTCGGTGAGACAACAGAAGTAAAACAAACTAAAACACCACAAATGCCGGCATATGAAGAACCAATGGTTGGAATGGATTCATTCCAAAAAGAAGAACAAAAAACAACTTCTGGTTTTGCTGATTCATACTGGGGTACCGTAGCTGGTGGCGCTACATTATATGGAGCTTACAAAGCTGCTCCATACGTTAAAAAAGGTGTGGTTAAAGGATTTGAAGCTGTTAAGAATGGAAGCAAAGCTCTTGCAAACGGTGCTAAAAATGCTGCTGTAGCCGGAAAACACGGCGCAGAAGTTGCCGGAAATGCGACAAAAAGTGGCTTTGGTAAATTGTTTAACGGAATAAAAAATAAATTCAATCATATTGCAAAGAAAGCTGAACTAGAATATGTATTCGGTAAAGACGCAGTAAAACACGGAACCCAAAAAGTTGGCAATGGAATTAAACATGCTGCTAAAAAGGTTGAATTAGAATACGCTTTCGGAAAAGAAACAGTTAAAAACGGTTTAACAAAAGCCGGAAAAACAGTTAAAGAAACTGCCAAACACGCTGCTAAGGGAGCTGAACTTGAATACGCTTTCAAAAATGATGCAGCAAAACAAATAATGAAAGTCGGTAAAGCTGGAAAAGTTTTAGGAAAACTTGCAACTCCGGTTGCGGCATTCATATCAGGAGCAGAAATTTACAGTGAATATAAAGAAAACGGTATAGAAAGTGCTGCAAAGCAAACCGCAAAAACAGGAAGCGGTCTAGCTTGCTCATGGGCAGGTGCTAAAATCGGCGGCTTGATTGGTGCTTGCACAGGCCCTGCTGCTCCGATTGCAGTTCCGGTATTGTCAACAGTTGGTGCTATCGCAGGATGGATTGGCGGAGAAAAACTTGCAAACAAAGCACTCGAAATGTTTTCATAAGATTGATAAGCAAAGCGGCGGATGGCTTTAGCCATCCGCCGCTTTTGTTTTATTTCAAAACTTCAAACAGAGCGTTTACAACATCCGGATCCCATTTTACACCGGCTTCTTCTCTCATAATTTTCAGAGCTTCTTCTTTGGACATTGCATCACGATATGCTCTGTCAGAGGTCATTGCAGTGTATGCATCCGCAACCGCAATAATTCTTGAACCAAACGGGATAGAATTACCGCTCAAGCCTTCCGGCTCGCCTTTACCGTCCCAACGTTCCTTGTGGTAATGGATATACGGAATCACTTCTGAGAGGAAGTTAATATTCATCAGGAGGTTTACACCGACATTCGGATGGTTTTGGAGTTTTTCCCACTCTTCTTTAGAAAGCTTGCCTTTGTTAGTGAACAAGGATTCCGGCAGAGTGATTTTACCGATATTTTGCAAAAGTCCTGCATAGTAAACTAAGTCAGTTGTTTTTTCGTTTAAACCTAATTGTTTACATAATTTTTTAGAAAGTTCTGCTGTATTCTGCGAATGAGCGACTTTGTATTGTCCTTTTGCATCAACCGCTTTTGCAAGTCGTTCAACGAATGCTTGTTGCCATGAGCCTAAATCACCAATTAGCGCAGTCAATTCCGCTCTCATATGCTGAAGTTCTTCCGGAAATATATGTTCATCAGCAATCAAATCTTCTGTAAGTTCGATTGTTTTTTGAAGATGCATTGAGGTTCCAAAAAGTCTTGCAATTGTTTCGAGCAAATTCATGTATGCACGTTTTATTGTTTTTTCTTTGTAGTTTTCAATAACAATTACACCTACAACATAGGCATTGTTATGCATAGGAACAACGGCGAGAGATTTTACATCATATTCTCTAAGTTCGTATTTCGGAACAAAGTTATCAAGAGCCGAAACGTCTTTGATTTGAACTTTTTCCAAAGTATTAAAAGCTTTTACAACAAGGGATTTATCGTTGTTGGAGTACCCCAGTTTTTTTGCATAAATATCTTCTTCAAAATCTATTGATGAGCCAACCAAGCCAAGAATTTTATCATCAAAGTCCAATCCTTTTGTAAACTCTTTGGTGAGATAGATATGACAAGCATCGACATCTAAAATTTGTGTAAGGGTTTTTGCGATTGAGTTATACACAACATACTCGTCACTTGAATCAAATCCAAGAACACACAAAGTGTTATCAAGAGAGTAGATAGAAATCAGCTCTTTCAATTGAGATTTCAATTTTTCTGTCTTATCTTTAGCATTTTTGCCGATTTTATTAGCCAAATCTTCAGAGATAAGGTATTCGGAAACAAAATCACCCATATTGAGAGCAAAAAATTCTTCAAGCGGGTCATTTTCCATAATGTCCAGTGTTCGGCTGAAAAGTGAAGCTCCCATTTCTTCTTTATCTGTCATTTTATTTCCTTCCTACATGAGATTTTCTATATTTTATATAACGGCACAATTTTTCAAAACTTTAATGTTTTTTGAAAATCTTATACTTTAGTTGGAGAAAAATTATACTTATACAGTAAAATCAATAGTTTAGAAATTTACAAAAATATACAATCAAAAATTCTAACAATACTCACTTAAAAAATATTAACTTTATCAATAGCTTGTATTGCAAACTCCGATTACTTTTCGTAAAATAATACTGAGGGGTATCGTCTATGAGTGAAAAGAAAAGAATATTAATCGTCGATGATGACACGGAAATCAGAGATTTATTGGAATTTGACATCTCTTCCAGCGGGTATTTTGTTGACACGGCCTCTGATGGCATGGAGGGCTTAAATAAAGCTCTGAACAACAAATATGACTTGATTTTATTGGATGTCATGATGCCGAAAATGAACGGTTTTGAAGTCTGCAAAAACATTCGTCAGGCAAAAATTAATGTTCCAATCCTAATGCTTACCGCAAAAGGTACTATTGGCGATAAAACCAGCGGTTTCGACAGCGGCGCCGATGATTATTTAGTAAAACCTTTCGATGTACAGGAAGTTTTACTCAGAATTCGAGTACTTTTGAGACGAAACCAACCACAAGTCGAAACTTTGACTTCCACAGAAATTCTTGATGTAGGCGAAATAGAAATATTTCCGGACACACTGGAAGCCGTCATCTTGAACAAAAAAGTCAAGCTGACTCCGACGGAATTTGAGATTTTATACTGTCTTATGCAGCATTTTAACAAAGCTGTAACCCTCGCAACACTCCTTGAAGAAGTTTGGGGATATGACAGAGATGAAGATGTTCGCATGCTAAGAGTTCACGTGGGCGGGCTTAGAAATAAAATAGAACCTGATTCCAAGAATCCTAAATATTTACATACGGTTACAAACGTGGGCTACAAGTTGACTCCGTTCGGAGATTTTTCAAATTCATAGGACAAATTATGGCAAAATTTTTCAGCAAAAGAAGATTAAAAATTGCGGAACAGATTATCATTGTAATCTTTTTTGCCGTAATTATTCCGATGACAATCAGCGGGTTTGTCATCAACAACATTAACCAACAGTCCAACAGAGCACAACTTAAAGATGCTGCCGTTATGATTGCCAACGTTGTATCGGAAGAAATTGATGTATTTAAAAATTCTATCGAAACAGAACTCACACAAATTAGTTCTACTCTTGAATACTACAACTCTCCGGATAAAGCTGAAAATTACTTGAACACAATTTTGGAAAACATTTCTTTCTACAAAGAATTGGCAATCGTAAAACCCAATGAATTAAGGAATTACGAACGGTATGAGATACAAAACGATAGAGCAGTTTTCTCTCAAAAACTCAAAAACGGCAACTATTTAGTCGCCGTACTTGATTTGGAAGAGTTGAAAAACCGACTTTTCCGTACTCTTGACCAAGACAAACGTCAAGTATACATCCTTGCCGGTGAAGATAACAGGTTAATTGCCTCAATAAATTACGAGCAAGACATCTTCGAAAGCAGCATGGCTCAATTACCTAAAAGACTTGACTCAGACAAAACCGTCCTTTTCGGGAATGTAAAGAACCAACCGCTTGCTTACCACAAAATGACTGACCCTGACGTTACAATCATTGTTAACACAACTGAAGATGTTACTAAAGACACTATTGACTACAACCGTGACAAGATTCTGTTGTCCATTTTGATAACAGTTCTCGTAGTTTTCTTTGTGGTCGGATTATACACATCCTATTTATATATCAACATCCGTCAGTTATTTAAGGCGATTATTGCGATTTCCAAAGGTAATTACGAAAGACGAATAAGACTTTTAACAAACATTTTTACTCCGTTTGAAATTGTATTTTTGGGTAACGAGTTTAACAGAATGGTTAGCCAAATTCATAAATCTTATATTCAATTAAAAAAGAAAAACAGAGAGCTAAAACAATTGAACGAAATTCGCTCAAATATGGTTGATACCGTGAGCCATGAATTCCGAACACCTCTTACGAGTATACAAGGATACACATCCAGATTGCTTAGACAAGACATAGAAATCGACGAAGAAACTAAACAAAAATCGCTAAAAATCATTAAAAAACAAGCCGAACGACTTAAAAGAATGATTGAAGATATTCTGGTAATCCCTGACATAGAAGGCGCAAGGCTGAATTTTGACATCAAACCCGTTGCAATCAACACTGTTATAGAAAATTCTATTTTATTAGTAAAGAATGATGCAAAAAAAGAGATTATAAACAACATTGAGAATTGCGATACAAAAATCCTAGCAGACAGTGACAGAATTGAGCAGGTTTTTGTGAACTTGATTGAAAACGCAATAAAGTATTCAAAGGGAGATTCACCGATTACTCTTGATTTTGAAAAAAGAGAAAATAGGTTGGTTTTGAGTGTCAAAAATGATTATGATGTCATCCCTCGTGAAAAGCTGAAAACTTTGTTCGACAAGTTTACACGTATTGATGATTCAACAACCAGAACGACCAGAGGCACAGGTTTAGGACTGTTTATCGTAAAAGGTCTTGTTGAGGCTATGGGCGGAGAAATTAGAGTTTACTCAAACGAAGAATGCGGTTTTTGTGTGAAAGTATACATGCCGCTTGCAATAGAAGAAGAGGTTTATACATAAATGCAAAGACTGCCGGAATATTTGAAAAGACCAATTATTGACACAGAGAAAACAAAAACCGTAAGAAAAATTCTGAAAACAAAATGCCTCAATACAGTTTGTGACGGTGCTCGCTGCCCAAACAAAAGTGAATGTTATGCTCATAACACAGCTACATTCCTAATTATGGGAAATGTTTGTACCAGAAATTGTCGCTATTGTAATATTGGCACTGCACGTCCAAAACCTTTAGATACAGAAGAGCCTAAACACATAGCAGAAGCCGTAAAAGAACTCGGCTTGAAGTTCGCCGTTATAACTTCAGTTACAAGAGATGATTTGCCGGATGGCGGGGCAGAACATTTTAAAAACTGTGTTGACGAAATTCGAAAGGTTTCCGATGCAAAAATTGAGATTCTTACTCCAGATTTTCGTGGCAAAAAAGAATCGCTGGATATAATTATTAAAGCGCATCCGGAAGTATTCAATCACAACATTGAAACGGTCAAATCTCTGTTCAAAACAGCTCGTCCGCAAGGGGATTATGATTGTTCGCTTAGCGTGCTTAAATATGTTAAAGACAACTCCGATATCATTACAAAATCCGGATTAATGGTCGGCTTGGGTGAAAGCATTGACGAAATCGAAGAAACACTAAAAGATTTGAAAACCGCTGGTGTCGATATTGTAACCATCGGTCAATATATTCAACCGTCCAAAGCGCATCTGGAAGTTGCAAAATATTACACACCGGAAGAATTTGAAGAATTAAAAACACTTGCAAAAAAAGTCGGAATAAAGAATTACCAAATTGGACCTCTTGTAAGAAGCTCCTACCAAGCAAAAAACTCTTTCGAGGGGGTAAAGGGGTAAATGTATTTGACTGGTTGGTTTAGAC
>CAKVMU010000071.1 GCA_934773085.1 uncultured Candidatus Melainabacteria bacterium | reverse complement strand
CAACAATACCGATTGGTTATGCAGATGGGGTTTCAAGAGGTTTGTCTAATAAAATATATGGAAAATTGAATGGCAAAAAAGTTCGTCAGGTCGGAAATATCACGATGGATCAAATGATGTTTGATATTGAAGATGTAGATGCTCAGGTCGGTGATGTAATAACTTTATTGGATGAAAAAGACTTGTCTCTTGACGTCTGGGCTGAACTTTTGAATACGATAAATTATGAGCTAACTTGCCGATTAAGGGTTCGATTGCCACGTATATATACCCGTTAGGGGGTGGCACGTATTTTATAATTAATTATACTTCTTATACAAATAAGGAGTATTTTTATGTTCTTAGAAATTGAAAATATTGAAGCACGACAAATTCTCGATTCAAGGGGTAATCCTACAGTCGAAGTCGAGGTTCGTTTGGAAAATGATGTTGTTGCATCTGCATCAGTTCCATCGGGAGCTTCAACTGGTACGTTTGAGGCAGTTGAGCTTAGGGATAAGATTCAGAATGAATATTTGGGTAAGGGTGTTTTAAAAGCTGTAGTTAATGTTAATGAAACAATAGCACCAAATTTAATAGGAGAGAATGTTTTACAGCAGCGGGTTATTGATGATTTGATGCTTGAACTTGATGGTTCTTTTAATAAATCAACTTTGGGTGCTAATGCGATACTTGGCGTTTCTTTGGCTTGTGCAAGGGCAAGTGCTAAAGCTCTTGATTTGCCGTTATATAAATATTTGGGAGGTATAAATGCAGTAGTTTTGCCAACTCCGATGATGAATATTTTGAATGGCGGAATTCATGCAAGTAATAAATTGGACTTTCAAGAATTTATGATATCACCGGTAGGAGTTTCGTCTTTTTCAGAAGCCTTACAAGCAGGAGCAGAAATTTTTCATACCCTCAAATCTTTGTTGAAAGAAGAACACTTTTCTACAGCGGTAGGAGACGAGGGTGGCTTCGCTCCGGAAATATCATCTCCGGAAGAGGCAATTGAACTTATTATTCGTGCGATAGAAAAAGCAGGTTATAACACAAATATTATAAAAATATGTCTTGATGTCGCAGCTTCGGAGTTGTACGAAGAAGGTGAATGCTCCGGTGGTGTTTGTTCGCTTTCAAAATATAAACTTAGCGGTTTTAACAGAACTTTTACGACCGAAAATATGATTGATTATTTGGAAACTTTAGTTAAAACATACCCTATTATATCAATTGAGGACGGTTTAGCAGAGGATGATGAACTCGGTTGGCAAGAACTTACAGAACGGTTGGGTGCAAAGTGTCAATTGGTTGGGGATGATTTGTTTGTTACGAACGTCAATCGTTTGATAGGCGGGATTCGTAAGCATATGGCTAATTCGATTTTGATAAAACCTAATCAAATAGGAACGCTGTCCGAAACTTTTGATACAATACTTATGGCTCAAAAAAACGGATTTTCTACTATTATTTCCCATCGTTCGGGCGAAACGGAAGATTCTTTTATTGCTGATTTGGCAGTAGGTGTAAATTCAGGATTGATAAAAACAGGTTCGCTGTCCCGTTCTGAAAGATTGGCAAAATATAACAGACTTTTGAAAATAGAAGAAGAATTAGGTGTGAATGCCAAGTATATGGGAATAAGGGCTTTTAGCGGAGTTAAGTCGGATAATGAAGATATTCCGCCCTGTTGCAATGTGGGATTATAATTCTCGACGACCTTCTATTGCTCTTGCAAGTGTAACTTCGTCGGCATATTCCAAATCTGCTCCGACCGGAAGCCCAAACGCAATCCTTGAAATTTTAATACCAAAAGGTTTTATTAGTTTTGTCAGATAAAGACTTGTCGCCTCGCCTTCTACTGAAGGGGAGAGCGCCAAGATAACTTCTTGGACGGTTTCGTCTGTCAGACGTGATAAAAGTTCTTTTATCCGAATATCTTCCGCTCCGATTCCGTCCATTGGTGAGATTAAACCTTGGAGTACGTGATAGAGACCTCTGTATTCGTTAGTTTTTTCGATAGCGATTAAGTCCTTTGTTTCCGCTACAACACAGATTACTGAATGGTTTCGGTTTGTTGATTCGCAAATCTCGCAAGGACTTTGGGTTGAAATATTGAAACATACTTCGCAAGTGCAAGTATGTTTTTTTGCCTCTACGATGGTTGTCGCAAATTTTTCTACTTCGCTAAGGGGCATTTTAAGTATCTGAAAAGCCATCCGTTGAGCAGATTTAGGGCCAACGGATGGAAATTTTTGAAATTGTTCTATTAATGCTGCAATAGATTTCGGGTAAATCATTACATAAGACCCGGAATGTTAACGCCACCTGTTACAGATTTCATTTTGTCTTCCATAACTGAGCGAGATTTATCAGTTGCATTTTTCATAGCAGAAGCAATTAAGTCTTCAAGCATTTCTATATCATCTTGAGAAACAGATGAAGGATTTTCAGGATTGATAGCTTCTGCAGAAAGTTTGATTGATTTAAAAATTCCTTTTCCGTCGCAAGTTACGTTTACGGAACCATTTCCTGCTTCACCGTTTATGCTGGTATTAGCAAGTTCTTCCTGAGCTTCCATAAGTTTCTTTTGTATATTCTGAGCTTGCTTCATCATATTCATCATGTTCATCATAATGGTTTATCCTCCTATAATATCTTTTAGATGTTTTGTTCAAATGATGCTATGCATCAATTTTTTCCATTAGTTCATCGTCTATATCGAAGTTCGCATAGACATTCTGAACGTCATCGTGTTCTTCAAGTCTGTTCAGCAATCTCATAATGTTAGTTGCTGTCTTCTCATCAGTAACCTCAATTGTGTTTTGCGGAATTCTTGTAAATTCAGCGGAAGTGGATTTGAATCCGGCAGCTTCAAGCCCTTCTGCAATTGTTTGAAGATTCGGAACTGAGGTGTATACTTTGTATTCGCCGTCTTCATCAACAATGTCTTCTGCATCAAGATTGATAGCTGCTTCAAACAAAGCTTCATAATCAACAGTGTCAGAGTCAAATGTAATGCAACCTTTTTTGTCAAACATCCAACCTACACAGCCTGTTTCACCAAGGTTTCCGTTGAATTTTGTGAAGTAACTTCTTATATCACCAGCAGTACGGTTTTTGTTATCTGTCATTGCTTCAATAACCACCGCAACTCCACCTGCAGCGTATCCTTCGTACGTCATTTCTTCGTAGTTTTCGTTATTACCAGCGCCGCAGCCTTTTTCAATTGCACGTTTAATGTTATCGTTAGGAAGTCCTGCTGCTTTAGCTTTCTCAATAGCGGTTCTCAATCTGAAATTGCCTGCAGGATCTCCACCACCAAGTTTAGCCGCAACGATAAGTTCACGAGAAAATTTCTGGAACTCAGCAGCTCTCAATGAGTCTGTCTTAGCCTTTTTGTGTTTGATGGTAGACCACTTTGAATGTCCGCTCATATGTTATCCCCTTTAATATCTGTTATAATAAGAGGTTTTGGGATGTACTTTTGCCGAAAGGCCGTTTTACCCCTGCCCCTTGCCTTACAATAATACGAAAAACAAACAGATATGGCAAGCTTTTTAACAATTTTTAATTATAAAAACGACAATTATCTTTATGATTCAAAGTTTTTCAATTTCAATAACATTGACTTCTTGTTTAAGCAAGGTATTTTTGATAAGAGGTAAAGATGACGGGTTCAATTCCCCAACAAAAAAGCTCTCAAAAGAGAGCTAATTGGCGGCGGTAAGGACTCTGCCGAGAAAAAGTTGACTAAATGTCAAGTTTTTCGAGAGGTTGAACACCTCATCACGAGAGAGATGACGGGTTCAATTCCCCAACAAAAAAGCTCTCAAAAGAGAGCTAATTGGCGGCGGTAAGGACTCTGCCGAGAAAAAGTTGACTAAATGTCAAGTTTTTCGAGAGGTTGAACACCTCATCACGAGAGAGATGACGGGTTCAATTCCCCAACAAAAAAGCTCTCAAAAGAGAGCTAATTGGCGGCGGTAAGGGGAATTGAACCCCTGTTTGGAGAATGAGAATCTCCCGTCCTAACCACTAGACGATACCGCTATGAGTACGTCTACATTATATTACAAAAAATATTTTTCAACAAAATTCTATAATTTTGTGCGGTGAACTGCTTTTAATAATCCACGTTCGTTTAGCGCATCAAGAATTCTGAAATTAACAAGGTTTCTGTAATCAGCCATTGCTGGAGTGAATGAAACTATATATTTTTTATCTTTCAATTCTTTAAGTAATTCTTTGACTTTTTTCATGTTTTTTACCATGCCGGTTTTGAATGTATCCGGTTTGTATACGGTCCACGCATCGTGTGGATAGTACGTTGAACGACATTCGTTCGTATTTTGGTTCAACAACATTTCTTTAAACATTCCATAATCCATGTCGTAGTATGTTTGTTCAATATCTTCTCTGTACGGCCATAGAGGTTTAGGAAGCGGAACTCTTGGGATATCAATTTCATCAAGATAAGGGTCTCTGTCTTCAAGGTATTCTAGTGAACCTATTCCGACAAATTGAATTGCTTTTGCAAATTTATCAAGGATTCCCAATTCTTGTGCGTAATTTGCCATTACTTCCAGAAAAGAGCAAGCTCCTTTACCTGAACATATATAGTCAGTAATTACAGTACGTTTTCCGGTTTTTTCCATGTTGTCGACAATGCTTTGTGGGTCGGCTTTTATTCTTTTAAGATATTTTCTGTACGCAGCAACTTCTTTAGGAGTTGGAGCATCTTCCGGAACATAGTCTACTCCGCCTTTTTTATTTGGTAAATACCAGCTTTTTGAGAATGCAATAAACTTGTAATCTGGAATTCCGTCTTTCATCCAGAGAGCGGCATTAAGAAACCATTTCGGGCTACGTCCCAAACAAAAAATTGGTTGGTCTTTGTATTTTATATAATTTCGTGATGCCTTGATGAAGGCATCCATATTGTGCTCGGTTCTGAGTGGAAGGTTTGGGTTTTTTGGGTTAAATAATTGTTGTCTGTTAATATCTCTTGTTTTATAGAAGTTTTCATAGAGTTTTCTGTAACGTCTTTTTGTTGTTTCGCTCGCAACGGCATAGTTTTCAAACTCCATATCAGCAACTGTTCTGTTCGGATCTGCAAATGCTTTAAAGCTTACGTTAACCAAGTAGTTGTTTTTCAAGGGAACCTGTTGTACAGGATTGTCGTTTTGAGCTATTGTTACGGGATTTTGATTAATCTTTTTGAGGTTATGTTGTGGTTGAAATTGTTGAACTCCTGATAAAATTTTTGAAATTTGCATAGTTTTCCCATCCTTTTGCTTATATAAAAAATAAACAAAAATAAATTTGCTAGTATTATGCTTTTAAGTATGTTTCATCAATAGAATCTGATTCAGCAAAATTACTTGTTCAATATTCTTATTGCAACTTGGGTGCTGTTGTAGACATAGCCCAGATACTCGTATTTGAATCCTGTTTGAGTGATAAATTCCTGAAATGCCAGAAATTCGCCTTTTTCCCAGTTTGGATAATTAAAGTATTCGTCAAATACAATAACGGTTCCGGGTTGTATATTATTTTTGAGAAGTTCAAACATAGTTTTTGTGGATGAATACAAATCGCTGTCTGAGTGAATAAATGCGGTTTTGAAATCACCGTGTTTTTCTTTAAAATCAGGGATTGTTTTATCAAACCAACCTTTTATAAGTTCGACATTCTTGTTGACATCAGGCAGTTTCGGAACTTTAAAGTGACCTTTTTTGTGGCATTCAGTCCAGGTTTCCGGCAAGCCTTCAAAGCTGTCAAAACCGTATACGGTCTCTTTGGGTTTTTGTTTTGAAATAAAATTGATAGATTCCCCTTTGTATACCCCGAATTCCAGATATTTGCCGTCAGTGTCTACATTTTTTAATGCGTATGATAACAATTTGAATCTGTCATCAAAAGTTGAAGCTTTTAGCATATTATCAATAACATATTGCGCACTGCTTCTGGCTGCGATATCTGCCATATATGTATATAAATTCCTTGGAGAATATGTACGTGCTTCCATTTGCGGATTTTGGGTTTGCAAATATTTCAAAACTTTTTCGGAAGAGCTTAAAGGAATCTCAAAAGTCTTGTTCAGCACGGTTAGATATTTGTAATTTCTGGTTGCGCTTTTAATATAATTGAACCAAATAAACTGTGGAACAAAAGGCATTGCATTCGCTTTTATAACATCACTCGGTAAATCATAAATGCATTGAATATAATTTTTTGCTGCAATCAACATACAGTCGTAATCATACATATTTAAGCAAGAACGAGTGATTTTTGGAAAACCAAACAACAACTCCCCATTGTCGGCGGAAGAGAATGATTTGTCGCAAATTCCGATGATATTTAAACTTGATAAATCATAATTTTTAACGATAGTTTGAAAAAATTTTCCTGCTCCGTAGATGATTATTTTTTTGTTTTTAAGTTTTTTGTTTAAGTTTATTAAACGCTTGGGAAAATTGTTATCATCTAAAAATTTTTTAAGCTCTTGCATATAATCTCCTTATAATTTCCTATAGACAATTATAACATAAAACTTACTTTACAATTGCTCTTAAAGCGGTATAATATCCAGTAGGGAGTTTTGATGTCTAAAGTTGTTATAAAGCTTGTCGATGAAAATGAAAAATTCGATAAAGTAAAGTTGGTTAAACCGAATATAACATTTAATAGAGCCGATTTGATGTATGGTGAAAAATTTGGTTTGTTAGAAGTGCAAAACTCCGGAAATATTAAATACGTATCCTTTTTTATGAAACCGAAACTTTGTTATTTGGTTGTGTATATGATGGATTTGAGCAAACAAGAGTTTGATGGGATTATCAAATTTTTGTATAAAACATTCGGAGTAACAAATTTTAAGGTTTATCAGTCATTAAACCGTAAGAATTCTTTTTACGAAGGGGATTGTTCTGTTTTAAATTTACCGGACACTGTTGAGGAGTACTATAAACAATTTAAAGCTCATACACGGAACAATAGAAGGGCTGAGCGGAGAAAAATTGAAAACAATTTTAACTGTAAATTTTGTCATCTTGACAAGAGTCAATTGACAGAAGAATTCTTTGAGAACTTTTTGAAGCTAAAAAGGTTGGACTATGAAACGGCGTATAGTGATAAATCTCCGCAAGATATGTTGACGGACTATTTTAATATAACAGATGCGTATCTTTTGATGATAAATGATGAAATCGTTGCGTATGCGCTATATTCAATATGCGACAAGGATGATTCTTATTTAGTCAACCTCGCATACAATCATAGTTATTCCAAATATTATGTAGGAAATGTCCTGTACTATTACAGTATTGAGGAGATGATAAAACGAAAAATTAAAAGGATTTATCTTGGTGGTGTCAAATATGCTTACAAAGAAAATTCAAAAGCGATAATGAGTAATACCTATGGCGGGAGTTGTTTTTATTTGCCTTTTTTAAAGAAAATGTTTTCTATACAAAATGAATTAAATAATGATGGCAGATTTATCAAGGTATTGTACCTTTTGGGCAGAAAATTCCGTTTGACAAAAAATGATATGCCAACTGAAAATTATGCACAATACTACAAAAAAATAAATCTGGAAAAGAAAATTAAAAAAATTGCAAAAACTACAAAAAATCATAAAATTATAATATATGGTGCGGGCAAGATGGCAAAAGATGTTTTTGACAACTATGACCTGTCAAACCTTAATATTGTAGGTGTTTGCGATAGAAGTTTTCAGAAAAACAGCGGCGAAACATTTTGTGGGTATCCGTGCTTGTCATTGGATGACATAAGTGAATATATCCAAAAAGATATATATATATATATATATATATATCATACTA